>JBLHGY010000230.1:0-3021 GCA_047616665.1 Polaribacter sp. | reverse complement strand
CTAAAATCGTAGAAATCATTATTGGGTTTCCCAATTTGTCATTTACCTTTAAGCGCTCACTATCAAAATTGCTTGCCCTTAAAGAAATTGTTTTCTTTCTAAAAAAGGGATTTGCCCAATACAAACCGTTGTCCTTAACGGTTCCTACATATTTTCCAAATAATAAAATAACTTTAGAGGTGTTTGGGTTCACTAAAATAAATCCAAAAAACCCAATAAAACTTAAAATAGTTACCAAAATATAAACGGCATTTTCTTGTTGAATTGAAAATGTAATGCTTAAAACGAATAATAGCAACATAATTACTAACATTAAATAACCGTTAGCGGGCTTGATAATTTTTTCTGTTTTCATAGGATTTATTTATAATGATATTAAATTGATATCACAAATATAGCCAATTATTTTATTGGTTTGCAAATAATTGTCACATATTTTTTTTATAACTTCGCAAAAACATATATAAAATTTTTAAAATGAAATTTAAATTATTTTTATTAATTACTGCTTTTTTCTTTGCAAAACCAGCAGCAGAGGAAGTAGTTTTTTGGGGACAAAACGGACATAGAGTAACTGGAGAAATTGCTGAAAATCATTTAAAGAAAAGGGCTAAAAAGAAAATAGATAAATTATTAAAAGGGCAAAGCTTAGCATTTGTATCTACCTATGCAGATGAAATAAAATCAGACAGCGCATATCGCACATATTATCCTTGGCATTATATAAATATGGATTTGGATCAGTCTTACGCAGAGGCATCGAAAAATCCTAAAGGAGATCTAGTTACAGGTATTACTAAATGTATCGAAGTTTTAAAGGATGGTGAAAGTTCTTTTGAAGACAAGTCTTTTCATTTAAAAATGTTGGTTCATTTTGTAGGAGATTTACACCAACCAATGCATATTGGACAGAAAGAGGATAAAGGAGGAAATTCAGTAAAAGTGCAATGGTTTGGAAAAGGAACCAATTTACATGCTGTTTGGGATACAAAAATGATTGAATATTGGAATATGAGTTATTTAGAATTGGCAGAAAGTGCTCAAGACCTATCTAAAAAGCAAATTAAAGCAATTGAAGTAGGAACTTTAGCTGATTGGGTAGATGAAATTCATGAAGTAACAAAAAAGGTTTATAAATCTGCTGCAGTAGGTGAGAATTTACGTTACAGATATTCTTATGAGCATTTTGACACTGTTAGAGAGCAATTGCAAAGAGGAGGAATTCGTTTGGCAAAAATATTGAATGACATTTTCGCATAAAAAGTAAAAGTTAAAAAAGTTTTAAAAATGGCGTTCATGTCTATTTATGTCATTTTTTTAGCTAATTAATGTGTAATTTTATAAAATGAAATTAAAATCAATTGTTATCTTCTTTATTTTTTTAGGTTTTATTTCCTGTAAAAAAGAAGTTTTAGCTACAGAAAAACAAGAGATAGACACTTCTAGAGTTCCTGTAAAAGTATACAACTATAAAGAGTTAAAACCACTTTTAGAGCAAAAAGGAGATAAAATATATGTTGTTAATTTTTGGGCAACCTGGTGTGCACCTTGTGTAAAAGAGTTACCAGCTTTCGAAAAACTGAATAGCGTATATGCTGCCAAAGGGGTAGCAGTTTTATTGGTGAGTTTAGATTTTCCGAAGCAAATCAATAAAAGAGTAATCCCTTTTATTGCAAAGAAAAAATTGCAATCTAAGGTTGTTTTATTAGATAATGGTAAAGATGATAGTTGGTTTAAATCTATAGATTCTAGCTGGTCTGGTGCAATCCCAGCAACTTTAATTTATAATAAAAATAAACGAAACTTTTATGAACAGTCTTTTGACTTTGAATCTTTAGAAGCGGAATTACAGCTCTTTTTAAGAGACTAAATAAGCCTCTTTAAATCGTTGTATGCTCTCATTTATTTTTGATAATAATATATTTAGAAACGGAAGCTAAAAGTTGAAAAAAAAGTTTATTTTTTTTATCTTTAAACATTAAAATTAGAGGAATAAATTTGGAGAGTGCTGAGGTTTTTATATCTTATAAAGTTTAAAGGTATTGATACTTATAAAGTTTTTAAAAACACAAATAATGAAAGCGAGCTTCCTGATTTTGCTTGCATAACAAAATAAAAAAATGAACCTAAATTTAACAAAACCAATTGTATTTTTCGATTTAGAAACTACAGGCGTAAATATTGCAACAGACAGAATTGTAGAAATTGCTGTTCTAAAAGTGTTTCCTAATGGAAACAAAGAAAGTAAAACGTGGTTGGTAAATCCGGAAATGGAAATTCCACAAGGTTCTATAGATGTACACGGAATTACAAATGAAAAAGTGGTGACAGAACCAACTTTTAAAGAATTAGCGAGCACGGTAAGCGAAATGATTGCAGGGTGTGATTTGGCTGGTTTTAATTCGAATCGTTTTGATATTCCTTTGTTGGCAGAAGAATTAATGCGCGCAGGAATTGATTTTGATATGAAAGATAGAAAGGCGATTGATGTACAGGTTATTTTTCACAAAAAAGAACAAAGAACGTTGGGTGCTGGATATCAATTCTATTGTGGGAAAGAGTTAGAAGGTGCACATGGTGCTGCAGCAGACACCAATGCAACGTATGAAATCTTGTTAGCACAGTTAGATAAATATGATGATATAGAGAATTCAGTAGCGGCTTTAAGTGAGTTTTCTACACATGGCATAAGAGCAGATTTTGCAGGCTTTATTTTGATGAATGACGAAAATCAAGAAATTTTCTCTTTTGGTAAACACAAAGGAAGAACAGTTGAAGCTGTATTTACAGAAAACCCAGGGTATAACAATTGGATGCAGAATGCAGATTTTCCGTTGTACACAAAAAAGGTATTGAAAGAGATAAAAGAAAGAATGTCTGCGCCAAAAGAAACCATGTCAGACGAAGATAAGTTGCAAGCATTGCAGCAAAAGTTTAACTTAAGATAGGTTTTGAGATTTTTAGATATAGTATAAGCTTATAATAAAAGTCTCTTATAAATGAATAATCTAGAAAAATAAT
>JBLHGY010000229.1:0-3026 GCA_047616665.1 Polaribacter sp. | reverse complement strand
TCTTGTAACAAAATAGCAAATACGCTGTCTTTTGATTTTTATAAAGAATTAAGAACAAAACTAAAAGAACATAAAAAGCAGTATTTATACGAAACCAATGTAGGTGCTGGATTGCCTTTAATAGATACCATAAGACTTTTGCATGAATCTGGAGAAAATATTACCAAGATTAAAGGGGTCTTTTCTGGAAGTTTAAGTTATTTATTCAATACTTTTTCTGAAGAAAATAAACCTTTTTCAGAAGTTTTAAAAGATGCCATAGCGCAAGGATTTACAGAGCCAGACCCAAGAGAAGATTTGGGCGGAAATGATGTAGCTAGAAAATTATTGATTTTAGCAAGAGAATTAGAATTGGAAAATGAGTTTGTAGATGCAAATATTCAGAATTTAATTCCAGCCAATTTAAGAGGAGGAACTGTAACCGATTTTCTATCGAACTTAGAAGCAATGAATGTAGAATATCAACAAATAAAAGAAGCGCAAAAAGAAAATTGTGTTTTACGATATATTGGTGAGTTAAGCGGAGACTTATCACAAGATACGGGTACTTTAGAAGTAAAATTAGTGTCAGTTTCTAAGGCTTCTCCTTTAGGGTCTTTAAAAGGTTCTGATGCAATCTTTGAAATTTATACAGAATCATACGGAGAACAGCCCATTGTAATTCAAGGTGCAGGAGCAGGTTCTAAAGTAACAGCAAGAGGTGTTTTTGGAGATATATTAAGATTGGCAAAACATAACGATTAAAAATAGTACACAGTATTTATTCAATAAAGAAATAGCTAACCACCACCAACTATGTTTAAACACTTCGAAACAGCAGCAATTAGGAATCAAACAGAAAGAACACAATTTTCTGAACATTCTACCCCACTATATCTAACTTCTAGTTTTGTTTTTGACGATGCAGAAGAAATGCGTGCATCCTTTGCAGAAGAAAAAGAACGCAATTTATACAGCAGATTTTCAAATCCGAATACAACCGAGTTTGTAGATAAAATTATTTCTATGGAAGGGGCAGAAGCGGGTTATGCTTTTGCTACAGGGATGTCTGCCATATTTTCTACATTCGCAGCTTTGCTAAGTGCAGGAGATCATGTAGTATCTTGTAGATCTGTTTTTGGATCTACGCATAGTATGTTTACCAAGTTTTTACCAAAATGGAACATAGAAACTTCTTATTTTAAGGTAGATGAGGTCCATTTATTAGAAAGTTTAATTCAACCAAACACAAAAATTCTATATATAGAGACACCTACAAACCCAGCAGTAGATATTCTTGATTTAGAGTTGATTGGTCAAATTGCTAAAAAGCACAAGCTTATTTATATTGTTGATAATTGTTTTGCAACACCATATGTGCAAAAACCCATTAAGTTTGGTGCAGATTTAGTGATTCATTCTGCCACAAAATTAATAGACGGACAAGGGAGAGTGTTGGGCGGAGTTACTGTTGGAAATAAGGAATTAATGCGAGAAATTTATTTATTTGCAAGAAATACGGGGCCAGCAATGTCTCCTTTTAATGCATGGGTTTTGTCTAAAAGTTTAGAAACTTTGGCCGTTAGAGTAGAAAAACATGCGGAAAATGCGTTAAAGGTTGCTGAATTTTTAGAAACCCAAGAAAACGTTACTTTGGTAAAGTATCCGTTTTTGAAATCGCATCCACAATATGCAGTAGCCAAAAATCAAATGAAATTAGGAGGAAACATTGTTGCCTTCGAAATTAAAGGAGGTATTGCAGCGGGAAGAAGCTTTTTAGACACTATTAAAATGTGTTCTTTATCGGCAAATTTAGGAGATACAAGAACTATTGTTACGCACCCCTCTTCTACAACGCACGGCAGGTTATCTGAAGAAGACAGGTTAGCTGTTGGTATTACAAAAGGCTTGGTAAGAATTTCTGTAGGTTTAGAAAATGTAGCAGATATTATAGAAGATTTAGAGCAAGCTTTAAATAGTTAAACCAATTTAAAATTCCGTAATTTTGTTTTTATGCTTTCTAAAAAGACAAAATACGGAATTAAAGCACTTACTTTTTTGGGTAAGCAAAAGGACAATACCCCTGTAGCGATTGCTTCCATTTCTAAAAGTGAAAATATTTCCCTAAAATTCTTAGAAAGTATTCTATTAACACTTCGTAAAAACGGAATTTTAGGTTCTAAAAAAGGGAAAGGTGGTGGTTATTATTTATTAAAATCACCTTCTGATATACCCATGACTGCTATTATGAGAATTCTCGAAGGACCCATTTCTATGGTACCTTGTGTGAGTTTAAATTTCTATGAAAAATGTGCTGATTGTCCTGATGAAAATGCCTGTGCTGTTCATAATTTAATGATAAAAGTGAGAGACAACACCTTAGAAATTTTTAGAAACACTTCTTTAGCAGATCTTTGTAACTGCTAATTTATTTTCAATAGCTTCGGTACGAACTATTTTCTTAGTAATACCTTTATTGGAGTTCTATATTCATAATAATAATGTCTTATTTTTATTAATCTACTAAATCTATAGGGTTTGTATTTTATTTGTTAATTTTGTAGGGTTTAGTTTTAAATTTAGACGTAGTTTTACAGTATCCTGCTAAATAAATAGGGTATTATTTGAATTAATTGTCTATGATTTTGAACCAAGTCATTTTTAGTAGGAAAACACACAGTAAAGGTTTTAAAGAAGATAAAATTTCTGAAAAACCTTTGCGCAGTGTTGCGAAAGCTTTGAGCTGGAGATTTATAGGAACTGCAGATACTTTGCTTGTTTCTTATTTTGTAACAGGCACAATTGGGTTGGCTGCCTCTATTGCTAGCATAGATTTTTTAACAAAACTACTACTGTATTTTTTTCATGAAAGAATTTGGAATCATATAAAATGGGGTAAATAATACGTATGAACTTAGAGGAAATAAATAAAGAATTACAAAATAAAAGTCCAGAAGAAATAATTAATTGGGCTATTACTATTGCATATAAACCGATAGTGACTACTAATTTTAGGCCTTATGAAGTGGCTATTTTAGATGCAGTTA
>JBLHGY010000228.1:0-3060 GCA_047616665.1 Polaribacter sp. | reverse complement strand
TAAAAGCAAAGTTATTCGATATTCTTGGCTATTTGTTAGTATTGCCGTCTATGCAAATTTTGCATATGTTGCTTTAACGTACGATAGAACGCAGGGGCAAACGCCACAATTTCAAATGGCAATGGGTGTTTTACTAACAGTTTTAATACCGAAGCTGGTGGTGCTTATTTTTATGTTTGGTGAAGATATGTATAGATGGATCTTAAAATTAATTTCAGCAGTTACCTCAGGAAATACAACGCCCTTAGCAGGCAGAAGAAAGTTTATTTCTCAAATAAGTTTAGGTTTGGCGGCAATACCATTTGTATCTTTTATCTATGGGATTGTACAAGGAAAGTACAATTACAAGGTTTTAAAATACCAGTTAACTTTTAAAGATTTACCAGAAGCTTTTGATGGTTTTACAATTACACAAATTTCAGACATTCATTCGGGGAGTTTTACCAATAAAGAAAAAATACAATACGGTGTCGATTTAATTAATGAACAGAAATCTGATATTATGCTATTTACTGGAGATATTGTAAATAATAAAGCAGATGAAATGGACAATTGGATAGCTGTTTTTGATAAATTAGAAGCCAAAGAAGGCAAGTATTCTATTCTCGGAAATCATGATTATGGAGATTATATGGATTGGGACAATCCGCAAGATAAAATAGATAATTTTCAAAAAGTAAAAGACATTCACCAAAAAATAGGATTTGATTTGTTGTTAGATGAACATCGCTATTTAGAAAAAGACGGACAAAAAATTGCGCTTCTAGGCGTCGAAAACTGGGGGAAAGGATTCAATCAAGCAGGAGATTTAAAGCGCGCTTCTGCCGGTATTCAAAAAGAAGATTTTAAAATTTTAATGTCTCATGATCCAAGTCATTGGGAAGAGAAAGTAAAAAAAGATCCTTTTAATTATCAGTTAACTTTAAGCGGTCATACACATGGCTTGCAGATGGGCATTGAAATTCCGGGTTGGTTTAAATGGAGTCCGTCTAAATATGCCTACAAGCAGTGGGCAGGCTTGTATAAAGAAGCTGGCAGAGTTATCAATGTAAACAGAGGTTTTGGGTATCATGCATTTCCGGGGAGAGTAGGTATTTGGCCAGAAATAACAGTTATAGAACTTAAAAAATCTTGACAATCAGTTTATTAAATATAGATTGATTATATTTGGAAAGGAGGCAATATGTAATTTATACGGGCTTCACTTTTCAAAAACTTGTCTTATGCCAAAATTTGGAGAAATAATTAATTTTCAAAAGCCAGTTCTTATAGACTTTTACGCAGATTATGGAGATTTAGAAAATACCATAAAAATGCTAAGAAGCGTGGCTGCAGGTCTAGGAGACAGTGCAAAAGTAATTAAGATAGATATTACTAAAAATGAAGTTCTGGTAGATGCTTTGCGCGTAAAAGGTAATCCAACTTTTATGATTTATAAAGATGGAGAAATGAAATGGCGCCAGACAGGAGCTCAAGATGCTAAGACTTTAATTGGTTTGGTAAAACAATACGTTTAAATTATTTTGAAGCTATGTTACACCTCTAAATTGCTTTAAAAACAAACCCTTTCTCAGAGAATTCTTTTAAAACTTTAGGTAAGACAAATTTCAATTTTTCAGATGCTTTTACACTGTCATGAAATACAATAATACTGCCGTTTTTAGTATTGTTTAAAACATTGCGTAAACACTCTTCTTTAGACGTTGCAACATCAAAATCTGCCGATAAAACATCCCACATTATTATCCGATAACCTTTTTTTAGAATTGATTTAGCTTGGCTCTTTTTAATCTTTCCGTATGGAGGGCGAAATAATTTTGGTTTCGTACTTTCATCTAAAGTCTTAGAAATAATAGGTTCACATTGCAAAAAATTATCAAAATAATCTTTGTTTTTAGTGGCCCAACCATTTAGATGATTGTAAGTATGATTGCCTATGGTATGCTTTGAATTTTTAATTTTTTTAAAAACATCAGGGTGATTTAGGATGTTTTTTCCAATGCAAAAGAACGTGGCTTTTGCATTGTATTTTTTTAATTCATCTAAAACAAATTGGGTAACCTCTGGTGTTGGCCCGTCATCAAAAGTGAGGTAAATTTCTTTTACATCTCGAGAAAAACACCAAGTATATTTAGAGAAAAATCTCATCATACAACTTGGTGTTTTTGGAATATAAAATTTCATTTTTTTATTCTTCTAAAAAATCTAAATCTGTAGGTTCTTCATCAGGTATTAAATATTCAAAAAGCTTTACGGTATCCATAAAATCTGTTTGAATTTTAGATACAAAATCTTTATTTGTACTTCCTTGTTCAACTTGGTCTATTAAGTTTTTAAACATGTATAAAGAGGTATCAATTTCATCAAAAACAAGATCGCTATTATTTTTATTAAAAGTACTTAACCAAGTTAGTTTTTCTGTAATTAAACGTGCTAAAGTTTCTACCGTTTGTTGCGCCTTTTCATCTTCACCTAAATTATAATACATCTCAGGATATTCTAAAGACAGACTGTAATGGTCAAATTTTTCTATTGGTAATTTTTCTAAAGATAAATCTAAAACTTCAACAGCTTTTAAAGTGTCACCTTCTTTTGCAAAAGCATCAGACAAACGCATTAGGCTATTTCTTAAGGAAATAACATTTCTTTTGGTTTGTTCGTCTAAATATATTTTACCGCTGTTAATGTTTCTCCATTCTAACTTGTTAATGTTTGCATACATTTTCTCGGCATCGATTCTACCAATACTTAACACACTTTTTTCTCTAGTTCTGCCGTTTGCATCCATATATTTTGCAGGTGTTTTTATGGGTACTAATTTAAAAGCCAAACCATCTAACTGCAAGTAATCTTTTAGCCAAATATATTCCTCGTCTGCGTTTGCACCGCCAGTAAAGTAGATCGGTTGTTTCCAATCGTTATTTGCCAAGATATCTAGCATTAAAATACGGTTTTTAGTAATTCCTCTGTCATCAATAGTAATGTCTATATAGTCTACAATTTTGTCTGCATCTTTTTGAGCAACAACACCACTTTTTAAAACATTTTCTTTGTTAACAG
>JBLHGY010000227.1:0-3083 GCA_047616665.1 Polaribacter sp. | reverse complement strand
TGCATCCCTTTTTTTAATGTATCTCTCCAAAGCTTTATTAACTCTTTATTCGAATAATCTGTATAATCGACTCCTTCATGCGTACTAAATTCAATTCCTAATTCTGCAAAACGCTCTTGACTTTTCGAAAAATATTGCTCTTCTCTGTAAGACATTATTTATATTTTATTTAAATGATTAAAATGTTAAAAATTAGTTTTTGTTTTCTAATTTTCGGGGATCTTTTTTTTATTGTATTAACTATATTTTAATTTCTCATTTTTATCCCAAATTCCCCATCGCGCACCAAGTTCTCCTTCTACTCTTACTTTCCATGATTCATCAAAAGAAGAGAAATGCATCATTTCAATTTCTGATGTATTTGCCCATTCTTGGGTTTGAATAAAATATTTCATGGCATTCAATTGAGAAGGGTTTGCATCACCAACGCTTTGCCCCTGACTTGGCCAACCTGTTTCTGTAATAATTACTTTTTTACCATTCGCAACTTGCTTTGTCATTGCATGCATTTGTCTTAAATCTGTTAAAGACTCTTCAATGCTAGAACCTTCCCAAAATGGGTAACAGTTTGCTAAAATAACATCTGAAATTGCCACTAAGTTGGGTCTTTGAGAAAACTCATAATACGTATCTACATAACCAACCGAAATTTCTAACCCTTTTAAGGCTTCTTTTACTTTTGTTATATAAGCTAATAATTCTTGCTCAGAAATATCATTTCTTAATAGCACTTCGTTCCCAACTGCCGCAATATCTACCACTCCAGATTTCGCAAGTGCAATTAATGCTGCTATTTCTTTTTCATTTCTCTCTTTATCATCACTAATCCAAGCCCCAACTATTGTTTTTAAACCTTTTTCTTTGGCTATTTGTGGAATCATCTCATTTCCTTCTGTACAAGCAAAAGAACGCACTGTTTTGGTATACGAAGAGATAACGTCCATTCTTTTGCGAATCTGACCTTCTGTTAAGATATCCCCAGCAACTTGTCCCTCGATATACGGACTAAAACAAAGTCCGTTTAAAGTTTTATTTAAGGTATTTGCAAACATTTTCTTAGTAGCTTCCAAATCTATAGTACTAAAATCTATTTGCTGAAAAACTGGCAATGGGGCACCGTTTTGTAATAAAGCTGCCAACCTACCGCCTTCATATCCTGTAGTGGTTTGTTTTACTGCTTTTCTCCTTTTTAATTCTGCGCTAATTTCTAGTGCCTTTTCTTCTGTATGGTCATAATTACGCATGATCCACATAGCACCAAGTGTGCCAAGTATCGGCAAGCCTGAGTAGAAAAAGCGTATTCCTGTTATAGATGCTTCTGAATTTACTGTATCAGGTACAAACCCTACTAATGCCATAATAGCGCCTGTTGCCAATCCTGCAAATGCAAAACCAAACTTTACCATCAACCAATAAATTGCACCAAAAACACCCTCTCTTCGTTTTCCTGTATTCAATTCATCAATATCTATAATATCTGAAGTCATAGACATCATTATGGTAAATAAACCTCCAATACCAAAAGAGAAAAAAGGCAATGCAAACAAAAACATATAAGGCTTACCCGGTATAAATAAAAACCACAGCATAATATAACCTAAAACAGAAATACCTTGTGAAACTAAAAAAGCTTTCTTTTTACCAATAGACTTCGACATCTTAGCTACAATAGGTATAACCAAAAAAGTGGTTGCTAATGCACCTACACTTCCCAACAAGGTAGGCCAAAGACCTGCTGCTCCTGCATCACCATTAAATAGATAATAAACTACAATAAAAAATGAAAAACCAGCAACTACGTTAAAAGCATTAAATATTAAAAATGTTGAATAACATAATTTTCTAAAAGCTGAAATCTTAAAAGCTTCTATAAAATTATTTAAAATTAGTTTTAAACTTCCCTTAATTGTTTTTAATGTTAACGGCGTCAAACTTGCGTCATCTTTAGTAGACTTACTCTTTATAAACAGTGCAGGAACCATCGCCAAAAGAGCACAAAAAATAGCAACCCAAATACCTAAAGTTCGCGTTGTTTCAGTTGTAGTCCCAAACCAATCATTGTCATACATTACCACCCAAAACCAAGGAGCAATAACCCAAGCCCATTGACCGATCGACTGTGCAACTGCCATAATATTTGTACGTTCATGAAAGTCATCACTCATCTCATACCCCATTGCTACATATGGCACAGAGAAAATAGTGAGCCCTAAATAAAAGACTAAAGACCATATCAAGAAATAAGCAAAATTATAATTTAAACCATCTGCTACATACATTTGCCACATAAGCGAAAAAGCAACTCCCATAATGATAGCTCCTAAAAGGACATATTGTCTTCGCCTACCCCAGACAGACCTAGTATTATCTGAGATAAAACCCATAATTGGATCTGTAAAGGAATCAAAAAGACGAGGAATAAAAAATAAAATTCCCCACAAAAAAGTCGAAAAACCATAATCTTGGACTAAAACAACCATGAAAATTTGCAATGCAGCAGGAAACATCTGATTGGCCAACATTCCGAGGCCGAAAGCTATTTTTTGGCCCATAGGAACGCTACTCTTTTTAGCTGTATTTTGATTTGACATATTTTTGTAATGTTTTTAGTTAATTAATTTCATTAATTATTGAATAATAATCGTTTGAATTGCTTGTTCAGATATAGAGATAGCAACACTTTTACTATCAATGATTAGTTTCATGTTTTTCTTTACTTTGCCTTCATTAAATACAACTACTGCTATCGTTCCGTCTACATTTTTTGCAGCGGTTATTAATAAATCTTTGTCAGGATTATGAATACCAATACGCACGGCATTGGGTCTAATAAATCGGCTAAAGTGAGACAGTGTATAAAAGATAGGTGTAAAATAAACTTCGTCTTTTTCTGGATCTACAATTACTGGCGCTACACACCAATTTTTAAACCAATTTGGGCCACCTTGCGTGTCTAAAACCATATTCCAATCTATCCAACCATCTACATAATTATTTAGACAGCCAATAATATCTCTCGCATATCTATTTACAGGCGCGTACTTTGGATGTAAATATTTGTCTTTTTCTGGTGCCCAATCCCA
>JBLHGY010000226.1:0-3086 GCA_047616665.1 Polaribacter sp. | reverse complement strand
GGTGCTAATAGCACTCTATATTTTCCATTATTACTAATAAAACGTTCAATGGCAACTACTTTTGCGCCATAGGTTCCGTAAGAAACATTTGGCCACCCAGAAAATATAATTGCAGGCCAACCGTCAAATTGCACACGCACCTTCTCATTGATATGCAATAAAGGCAAGTCTATAGGTCTTACAAAGGTTTCTACGGCTAAATCATAATTCTGTGGCATAATGCCTACCAAAGATTCTCCTTCTTTAAATGTAACTCCAATTCCGCTTTTTAATGCTTTATTTATAAAACCATTTTGTGGTGCAGTAATGTATAAAAGACCGTTTCTAATTTTGTAATTACTGTTTCTATTTTCTAGTTTAGATACTTGCGCTTGTGCATCAAATCCATTGGATTTTGCGGTAAACATATCACTTTGTGATTTAGATATTTTATCTGAAAATGTTGCTCCAATTCTTGTCAGTTCTAATTTTGCATTTAAAGCCTCATTTTTGCTAACTAATAATTTGTTTTCTTGAGAAATTAGCTTTGCTCTTGTCTCCTGAAGTTTCAAGCTTTTTTGCTCTACATCTACAATTGCTTTTAAACCTTCTTTTTGAAGTGTTTTTGTTCTAAAAAACTGCTTTTCTGCAATTTTTAAATTCATTTTTGCAGCTTCAAAATCAATGCTATCACTTATAACCTTTAGTTTAGATTGCAGTAGTTTATTTTTGGTTTGCTCAGTTTTTAAACCTTGCTCTTTTTGCAATGCCAATACCTGTCTGTTTAATGCTTCTACTTTGCTTTGGTAAGCGCCTACTGAAGATGATTTGGCATGAATTTGTTCATTTGTGCGTTCTATGAGTCGTTCATCAAAATATTCGCTTTTTACTTCAGAAATTCTAAGAATCGTATCTCCTTTTTTCACAAAATCACCTTCTCTTACAAACCATTGTTCTATTCTTCCAGGAATTTGAGACTGTATAGTTTGTGGTCTTTGACCTGGTGTTAACGTTGTTACTAAACCCTGCCCTGAAATATTCTGTGTCCAAGGTAAAAAAAGCATAATAAAGGCCAAAACTGCAAATACGATTAAGAATGTATTTAGGGATTTATAATAATTTTTATTAAAAATATGCGCTCCAGATTTAAAGGTGGTTAAATCTATTTTTTTATTTAATTGATTGTTAGATATATTTAACATAGCTATTACTTTATAGATTTAATTTCTCCTTTTTCTAATGTAATTATTTGTTTGCATTGTGCTTTCCAGCTCCTTTTACTGCTTACAACAATTAGTGCCCAAGGTCTTTTTGCATCGGTTAAATAGCGTATTATTTTTGTGGTTTCCTCTAAATTAAATTGATCTAGCGGATCTTCTAAAATCATAATTCTTGGCTGTTTTATAATTGCTCTTGCTAAAATTATTTTTTTAGCAATGGTATAAGACATCTGTTTTCCTTCAGGATAAAGAACTGTTTCTAAACCATTTGGTTGTTCTTTTAAAAACTGATTTAATCCTACAGTATCCAAAGCTTCAAAAATAATAGTTTCTTCAATTTGTCTGTTCCCAAAAACTAAATTATCTCTAATGCTGCCTTCAAAAGGAGTTTCATCTGAGAGAGATAAGCCTAGTTGAGAACGGTAATGATTTAAGTGTAAACTAGCCAACGACAAATTATTAATATAGATATTTCCTTCTGTAGGCTCTATAATACCAGAAATTAAACGCAACAAACTAGATTTACCAGCACCACTTTCCCCTTGAATTAAAATTCTACTGGTTGGTGTTAAAGTCAGAGAAATATTATTAATAATTCCTTTTTTTCTGTTTTCTACACGATATGAAACTTCATCTAATTCTAGGGTTACACCATTTTTAAACATTGGTTTTTCACCATCTTGAGATTCTATTTCTTTATCTACAACCTGCCCAATCTTTTCTATAGACGTTAGTACATCATATAAAGATTCTAGGCCGATAATTAGTTTTTCTACAGACTGTATTACCAATAATATGATAATTTCTGCAGCAACAAATTGTCCAATATTCATTTCTTGGTTCAGTACCAAAGCACCTCCAATTAATAACAAGCTTGCAGTTACAATTACTTTAAAACCAATCATTTGACTAAATTGTAGTAGCAGTATTTTAAAGTGGTTCTCTCTTGCTTTTAAATACTGGTCTACCAAGTCATCATTTTTTTGAATTGCTAAATTGGTGTTTCCAGATAGTTTAAAACTTACCACTGTTCTCGCAATTTCTTGAATCCAATGAGCAACTTTATATTTTATTTGAGATTCAGCTAAACTTGTTTCTAATCCTTTTTGTGCAGTAAATTTAAAAACGATGTAAATTAGCAAGAGTAAAAAAAAGCCAAAAATGATAAAAAATGGATGATAAAATGAGAGTAGAATTAATGCAAATATAATTTGTAATAATGCTGTGGGTACATCAATTAAAATTTTAGATAAACCTTTTTGAATGGTTAACGTATCGAAAAAACGATTTGCCAATTCTGGCGGATAATAATTACGTAATTCGGTCATTTTTATTTTTGGAAAACGGTAGCTCAACTCAAAAGAAGCTCTTACAAAAATTCTTTGCTGAATAGTTTCTATAATTCTAAGTTGCATTAATTGTAGGGCGCCAGAAAAAATAACTCCAGAAGTTACCACAATAACCAAAATTATCCAAGAAGTAGAAATTTGCGCTCCTTGTATTAAGTTAATAATTGCCTGAATTCCTAAAGGCAATGAAAGTGCTACTACACCACCAAAAATGGCATAATAGAAGATTTGAAAAATATCTTTTTTTTCTAATTGTAAAAGACCAGTAAACCTTTCCCAAGGTGTAAGTTGTTTGTTATCCATGTTTATTTCAACGTATTTTCAACAAGGTGTATAAAAAAAGATGTAGTTGTTTTTCCGTCTTTACAATTTGTGATAGAAGGGAAATGTTCATTTAAAAAGTTTTGGTGTAAACCACCTTCTAAAATAGAACTTGCCAAACTTAAGGCAAATAAGTAATTTGGTTTTATAGCTAAAATCATTTTTTCTAATCGCGTAATTAATCTTTTGTAAATCTCAAAATAACCCTCTTTATTTT
>JBLHGY010000225.1:0-3091 GCA_047616665.1 Polaribacter sp. | reverse complement strand
TTAATTATGTGTAAGTTATAAAATTTCTTTTCAATTAAATATTTATCATCGTAAAACAATGATATTCAAAAGTACTTTATTTCTAAAATATTAAAACAAGCGCAGCCGAAGAACGCAATTGTTAAAGTTGTATTGCTGTTACCAAAGGGATTTTAGTATTTTTAGTAGTTCTAAATAATACGATGTCCAAATTGAAAAAAGAGACCCTCTTAAAATTTAGAAAAAGAGATATTATTTATAGATATGAACTATCAAAAGAAAAAGGCAGTAGTGAAAGTAAGGAGGGTGTTTTTACAATCTCACCAACTTCTCCCATAAAAATAACAGGAAAAGGTTCCTTCTGATTAATTTCATACTCTGACAATGTTTGCCTACAAGCACCACAAGGGCCAATTGGCTTGTCTACCTTTGTAATTGTAGAGCTTGCTGAAATGGCTAATTTTTTAATTTTTACTCCGGGAAATAAAGAACCTGCTTGCCAGATAGCAACCCTTTCTGCACACATGCCTGACGGATATGCCGCATTTTCTTGATTATTCCCTAAAACAATTTCTCCATTATCTAACAACAAAGCTGCCCCAACGTGAAATTTAGAATACGGCGCATAGGCATTTCCACGAGCTTCAATAGCCTTTTTCATTAGCGTTTGATCTTCTGTAGAAAGCTCACCAAGGTTGCTGTAAACAGTTGCAGAACTCGTTATCTTTATTTGTTTCATGTATGTATTTTTAATTCAATTTTAAAAAGCACCTACTTTTCTCTTTTGCATCTTTTATTTAGATGTGATGAATTTTAGCAACCTGTTTCCCCGATTAAAGCGGTCAAAAAAAGCAGCCTAAATGGACTGCTTTTTTTAACATGCTAAAACTACTAAAAAAAAATGATTTTTTAATAGTCTTCGTAAATTTCACCTAAATCAAATGACAAAGAAAAACGCAGCGAATTTTCTAACGGATTATTAACATCTGAGGAATTTATTAAATACGATAAATCGATATTTAATGCATTGGTTTTAAAACCGCCACCTAGTGTAAAATATTGTCTATTTCCTTTGTCTTCACTTTCATGAAAGTAACCAGCTCTTAATGCAAATGCATTGTTGTATAAATATTCTGCACCTAAAGCATATGTAAATTCTTTTAATTCTTCACTAAAACCTCCTGGAGCATCTCCAAATGAAGAGAAAATTCCTTCTACAAAACCTTTGTCTTCGTTTACATTTACACCATCTTGAATATCTGGTGTTGGCACTAATAACTTTGTAAATTCTATGGTTGTAGAAATGGTATTGTAATCGTCCATTATAAAATCAAAACCACCACCTAATTTTAAATTAGTAGGTATAAAATCCTCATCACCTGGCGTATATGATACTTTTGGCCCAATATTAGCAATATTAAAACCTATTCTATAACGACCATTAAAATTGCCATAATTTTCTTCTAAAGATTGGTAATATCCAGAAACATCTACTGCAAAAGAATTTATTGGCTGCAAAGAATTCCCTGGAGTTCCATTAAAAGCAAGATTCGAACGAATGTATTTAAGAGAAACTCCCATTGCAAAAGTTTCACTTAATTTCAAAGAATAAGAACCAGTTGCAACTAATTCATTCGGATTTATAGAGCCATTTGATTCTCCTCTGTCATCTGTCAAGTCGATTTGACCTAAAGAAAAATATTTAAAATCTGCACCCCAAGCTGCATTTTCACTAAATCGATTAATATAAGAACCACTTCCTATAAAAATATCATCTGTTAGGTTTCTTAACCAAGGTGAATAGGTAATTCCTGTTAAAATTTGCCTGTTACTAAATGCTATTTTTGCGGGGTTATGAAATAATGAAAAAGCATCTGCACTTGTAGCTACTCCCATATCTCCCATACCACCAGCCCTTGCATCTGGCACAATTAATAAAAATGGAGTTGCTGTTGTAATACCACCTGTTTGAGATGAAATTTTAACAATTGCAAAAACACTTAATACTACGCATAAAACTATTTTTTTGACTTCTTTCATTTCTATTACCTATTATTCTTGTTACAAATATATAATTTTATTGAAGTATTACTAACTTTTCATACTTTTCAGAAACTAAATTAGTTTCCGTTGCCTTTACCCTTAACTTATAAACATAGACTCCTTTTCCTATTTTATTACCAAAATCATCTAAACCATTCCAAGTAATATCTCTAGACAAACTCCCTGTTGTTTGTATGTTTTGGTGAATCGTTTTTATGAGTTTACCAGAAATTGTAAATATTTGAACTTGCACCTCTAATACTTCATTTGGCTTGTTGTGATTGAACCAAAATTCTGTGTAATTTACAAAAGGATTTGGATAATTTAACACATTTTCTAAATTTAATACCGCATCACTAATCACCACAAAGTTTAACGTTGTTTCAGATGAATTATTATAAGTATCCCATGCTTTTATTTTTAAGGTATGCGGCCCTACTTCCAAATCTCTTAGTCTATATGTAACCCTCCCTTTTGTAAAATCATCTAACTCCGTCTCATAGAAATCATTTAAAACCAGAGGATTTAAGGCATCTCCATCTAAAACGCCAATAATATCATGATCTATTGCCGTAATAGAAGTATTAATTCCACTAATATCTGAAAGCACTGCAATTAAATTAGGAGAAGCATTTGTAGTACCACCGTCAATAAAAGATTCATCATTCATAAATAACTTCAGCTCAGGACCCGTAGTGTCTTCTGGTGCATTTTCATCTATTCCACCAACCGTAATATCTATATTATACCCCGCCTTTTCTTTATATGTGAGTGTATCATTTGCGTATAAACTTATTTTTCCTTTTTTAAAAATAGTATTCCCATTTATATCTATTTCTTCTCCAAAAGCAATTTTAATATCTTTAGGCACAATAAAATCAAAACTAAAACCACCATTTACCACGCTAGACTTACCTTTAAATATTTTACTGTCTTGCGTATCAAAATCCATTATTTCACCAAAACTATTATTTCCTAAAGTTTTTCTATCTAAAGATTTATCAAAAACGGTGGTAGAAAGTGTCCCATTAAAATCAGACAAACGATTGCCAATATTATCTAAAACAAC
>JBLHGY010000224.1:0-3107 GCA_047616665.1 Polaribacter sp. | reverse complement strand
TGTTTAGGAACCATGACTTGGGGAAATCAGAATACACAAGAGGATGCTTTTGAGCAAATGGATTATGCGCTAGAACAAGGTGTAAACTTTTTTGATACTGCAGAATTATATCCTGTTCCTGCAACTCCAGAAACGTATGCAGACACAGAAATAATTATAGGAAACTGGTTTAAAAAAACAGGAAATAGAGAAAAAGTAGTTTTAGCCAGTAAGATTGCTGGTGGTGGAGATTATACAAAACATGTTAGAAAGGGTAAATTCAATAGAAAAAATATTACAGAAGCGGTAGAAGGAAGCTTAAAACGTTTGCAGACAGATTACTTAGATTTATACCAATTGCATTGGCCAGATCGTGGTGTAAATGCATTCGGAGTAAGAGACTACCCTTTTAAGACTGCTACCAAAGAAGCTGAGAATCATTTAGAAATTTTAGAAACGTTAAATGATTTTGTAAAAGACGGAACGATTAAAGCAATCGGACTTTCAAATGAAACGCCTTGGGGAACCATGAAATATTTAGAGGTTGCCAAAGCACATAATTTAGTAAGACCTGTTACCATACAAAATTCATATTCTATGATACACAGAGCTTACGAATACGGCATGTCTGAAGTTTCTATGAGAGAAGACATTGGCTTGTTAGCCTACTCTCCTTTAGCGCAAGGTGTTTTATCTGGCAAGTATTTAGATGGAAACAGCCCTGAAGGCTCTAGAGGAAATTTGTTTCCAAGATTTATTGCGCGTTATATGGGTGATGGTTCTTTGGAAGCTGTAAAAAGATATGAAGCCATTGCAAAGAAAAACGGAATTACATTAACTCAATTGTCTTTGGCTTTTGTAAATCAATTACCATTTGTTACAAGTAATATAATTGGAGCAACAAAAATGAGTCAGTTAAAAGAAAATATTGGAAGTATCCATATCAATTTATCTGAAGAAACTTTAAAAGAAATTGAAGCAGTTCATGCGGCAATTCCCAATCCGGCTCCTTAAAAACTAATAATTTTTAGTGTTTAGTTTGCAGTATAAGAAAATCCGAAGTACATATCTTACTTCGGATTTTTATATCTTTTGTTATTCTTGGGCAGTCAGGAATCTGATTTTTATGGAAATAACTTATAAATGTCTTCTCGTTTTTTAAAACGAGCGATACTTATTATGTCTTCAGAATAGTAAACTCCTAATCTATAATCCCCTAATCTAATTCTATAGGCATCTGAATGACCAGAAAGTTTTTTGATCCCTGAAACTTCAATTAAAGACTCGGATTTCTCAAGGTCTATAAAAATAGTAGCTAATGATTTAAGCAGTTTTCTATCTTTAATTTTTTTTAAATCTTTTTCTAAACTCTTAAGGTAGGTTACTTCCATTTACTCCAATAGTTTAAAAATATCCTCTCTACTTACCGTATCAGTTCTATCAGCTTGTTGCATTAAAAGTAAAAGCCCCATATCTTCTTTTTGTTCTTGGGTTAAATTATTTAATTGCTCTTTTTCTTTTGTTTTTACAAATAATTCAACAGCTTTTTCCATTAAGGCTTTTACACTCAATCCTTCAAAAGCAGAGAGCACTTTTAATTTGATAAGTACGGTTTCATCTATTTCTATTAATTTTTTCATTTTGTCCTTCATTAATATCCTTATGAAGCAAATATATAATATATAGTTTATATACAAAACATGTATTCCATAAAAAATCCGAAGTACATATCTTACTTCGGATTTTTTTATATTTATTTTGGCAATCTCTCCAACTTTTTACAGTGGGAAGCTATTTTAAATCATCAACTAACTTTACAGCGCTGGCTTTAAAACGTCCGTTTTTTAAAACACCCTTAATTTCTGCTTTTCTAATTACTTCGCAAAAACCGGTATGTTCATTATGTGCGTCACCAAAAGCATCAATATCAAAACCATCTACAAAATAAGCTTTGTTATCAATGCGCACTGCTAGATCACAACCAGTTTCACTGTTTAGTTCAAACTGACATTGCCCACAAGAAATTTCTGCAACATGCTTTACTTCTTTCTTATTTGAACAAGAAAGAGCAATGATAAAGACTGATAAAAAAAGTATTTTTTTCATAATTTCATAATTTCATAATTTTAAATTAACTTTAGCTGCTCGCTGTAGGCAAAAAAAACCACAACAGTATGCGCTAAAACTAAAAACTAAAAACCAACAACTAAAAACTTATTTCCCTCCCCAACTATCGCGCAAGCCAACAATTTTATTAAACACTAAATTGTTTGTGGTCGAATCATCGTCTACATTAAAATACCCCAAACGTTGAAACTGAAAACGTTCTCCAATTTTAGCAACCTGTAAACTTGGTTCTAAAAAAGCAGTAATTACTTCTAAAGAATCAGGATTTACAAACTCCATATAATCTTTATCTTTATGCGAATCTGGTGCTTCGTCTAAAAACAATCTGTCATAAGCCCTAACTTCTGCTTTAACAGCATGTTTTATAGAAACCCAGTGCAAAGTACCTTTTACTTTACGCATGCTTTCTTCTGTTCCACTGCCAGATTTAGTTAACGGATCATAGGTACATTGAATTTCAATTACGTTTCCGTCTGCATCTTTTGTGCAGCTATTTGCAGTTATAAAATAAGCGTTCTTTAAACGCACCTCTTTTCCTAACTTCAAACGGAAAAACTTCTTATTTGCTTCTTCTCTAAAATCTTCCTTTTCGATATAAATTTCTCTTGAAAAAGGAACCTCTCTAAAGCCAGCACTTTCATCTTCTTGATTGTTCTCTGCCGTTAGAAACTCCTCTTGGTCTTCAGGATAATTTGTAATCACCACTTTTACAGGATTTAAGACCCCCATTACTCTGTTCGCAGATTTGTTTAAATCTTCTCTAATTTTAAATTCTAAAAGGGCTACATCAATCACGTTTTCACGCTTAGAAACTCCTACGGTTTCAATAAAGTTTTTAATAGAAGCGGGCGTATAACCACGTCTTCTTAAACCAGAAATTGTAGGCATTCTTGGGTCATCCCAGCCAGAAACAATTCCGTTTTCAACCAAAGTTAGCAACTTTCGTTTACTCATAATTGTGTAACTTAAATTCAAACGAGAAAACTCACGTTGTTTTGGTG
>JBLHGY010000223.1:0-3114 GCA_047616665.1 Polaribacter sp. | reverse complement strand
AAAATAACAGAACCAATCATTAAAGATATTCTAATTGCTGCAAGAAAATCACTTCGTTATTTAAAAGAAGAAACATTTGCAGAAAAAAAAGAACTTCAAAACTTTATAAAAGCAACTGTTAAAAATGCTGATGCTGTGTACTCTTCTTATTTATTAAGTGAAAGCAAATACAGTGCCTTAAATATTGAAGAGAAAAAGCCTGTATATGCTCAAACTCAAAACTTAGTAGACGCAAGAGTTGTAATGAGAGATAATTTTGATGCTATCTTAAAAAAACATCCAGAAGTTATTATTTTTGGTGAAGATGCAGGTTTCATTGGAGATGTAAACCAAGGTTTAGAGGGCCTTCAAGAAAAATATGGTGACATAAGAGTAGCGGATACAGGAATTAGAGAAGCAACCATAATTGGACAAGGAATTGGTTTAGCTATGCGTGGCTTAAGACCTATTGCAGAAATACAATATTTAGATTACTTATTATATGCACTTCAAATAATGAGTGATGATTTGGCAACACTTCATTACAGAACTTTTGGAAAGCAAAAAGCACCTTTAATTATTAGAACACGTGGACACCGATTAGAAGGAATCTGGCACGCTGGATCTCCAATGGGAGGTATTATAAACAACATTCGTGGAATTCATGTTTTAGTACCTAGAAACATGACTAAAGCTGCAGGTTTTTACAACACTCTTCTAGAAGGTGATGAACCGGCACTAGTTGTAGAATGTCTAAATGGGTATCGTTTAAAAGAAGAACTCCCAGTAAACTTAGCAGAATTTAAAACTAAAATTGGCGTTGTAGAAACGGTAAAAGAGGGCACAGATATTACGATCGTTTCTTATGGTTCTACACTAAGAATTGTTCAAGAGACTTCTAAAGAACTGCAACAAGCAGGAATTAATATAGAAATTATTGATGCGCAAAGCCTGTTGCCTTTTGACTTAAATAAAGATTGTGTAAAAAGTTTAGCAAAAACAAATAAACTTTTAGTAATTGATGAAGATGTTCCTGGTGGGGCATCTGCATATCTTTTACAAGAAATTTTAGAAAAACAAAATGGTTATCAATATTTAGATAGCAAACCATGTACTTTAACAGCGAAAGCACACAGAACGGCATATGGGACAGATGGAGACTACTTCTCTAAACCTTCCGCAGAAGATGTTTTTGAAAAAGCATATGATATTATGCACGAATCTAATCCTGAAAAATACAAGAGTTTATATTAAAATATCTTTTTTGTAATTATTTAAATGCTCAAAAATCTAAGATTTTTGAGCATTTTTTTTAACATATCAAACGTAATTATTCAGTAGGTTTTTAATATTTTAGTTGCATCAATGTATCAAAAAAATTAGGGTATAAAAAAGCTACTGATACATGCAATTATTTTTGTTTTTTTCCTTCCAATAGAAACTTCAGCACAAAGAAAAAAAGACAGAAATAAAAAAGGGGAGGCAATTACTAATACTATTAAAAAAAGTAAAGCCATTCTATATGCCAACTTTGTAAATGAAGGTACAAAACCTGATGAAGACTTATTTAAAGTGCATGAGCATAAAGAAAACCATTACGCCGCAATAGATATGGTTGGCACCTTAAAAAGAGGGATCTTCTCTGAAACAAGGAGTATTAAGAATGTTGATCTTCATCGAAGAAACCTTCAAAAATATTTTATCAACTGATTGTCTGGTTTAATGAAAGATGTTTCGATTCAGAATACAGATATTCCTTCAATTATTCGTGGTGAATTAACCACGTTAAAACATCAATTAAATGCGGGAAGCAAAGAAAACAGTAAATAAAATAACAACGTATCATTACAAGGATTGTGTTATTCTCATTACCCGTATTTTAGACCCAAAACAAGAGAACTCTACTCTCTTTTAAGTATCGTATTACCTATTGCGCACTCTAAACAACGTTTAGCTGCGCAATAATTATTTTTAAGTTCCAATAAAGCCTGTGTATCGAATGCATTTTTAGAACTTACTCCAATTTCATGAAATTTAGAAATGATGCTATTTTTCTCTGGCTTCATCTTTTTAAGAAGTACTAAAAAAAATTCTTCATCCACCTCTCCTCTACTTTTTTGAAACAAAAATTTTAATGGAATTATCGTGTTAATAATTAACAAGTCTACAAACGAAGTTGTAATTTTTTTTGTTGATTTTTTTGATATCGACTCGAAATTATAATGTGTTTGCCAAAAAGGATTTACAACAACAGTAAATAATTCATAAAACTCCTCTAAGTTGTCTATCGCTATCAATTTAGAAAATAGGTTTTGGTGTTTATGAAATAGCGCGACTAACTGAGCTATTCTAATGGTTGGAAAATTAGTAGGACGCATTCTAAAAAAAGAAAATTCGTTATTAGGAATGTGATTTAACTTAAACTTATGTTTTAAATAATCATATTCCTTTCTTAGTTCTTTCTGATATTCGTCTTCAGTTTCCTCCTCTAAAAAACCTGCCTGCCCAAATAGTAAAGCAGCAAGCTGATTTGTATGGAAACTGAGTTTCTTAATTACAGAAAAGTCTACAGACTGTGCCAATCTTAAAAAAGAGTTGCCATTTACTTTTAACCCGAAATTCTTTATTAGTAATTGAAACAAAACTGCTTCAAAATTATTATTTTCTTGCTGTAATAAAATATTTATTTCCTCAGATTTTCTTTCAAGGCGGTCAAAAAATAAACGCTCTTTCCAATTATTAAAAATAAATTTATCAACCGTAGAAATAGCATTTTTACAAGGAAGCCAAGTAGTTGGTGCTAAAAATAAATTTTTATAATTAGTTAAAACAGTTTCATCAATACAATTTTTTAAAACCAAAGTTGGAATTGGTTTATTATTTTTCATATAAATAGCCACATCATTCTCCCAAACTACATGCAAAATAACTGCATCATAATTTAAATCTTTTTCATGCTTATGCAGATACCAATCTGACGCTTTTAGATGGATTTCTACATTTCCTATCCAAGTTTGTCCATCTATTTTTAATTGTGCATTTAAAAAATCTGGTCCAGCATTTTTATTATGCAAACCAGACTTTATAATAGATAAATATTCATTACCTGTTGTCTTAAAATCTACCTTTGAAAAC
>JBLHGY010000222.1:0-3122 GCA_047616665.1 Polaribacter sp. | reverse complement strand
CAGCTTCACCTACGCGAAAGTGGTTTATATCTGATGGAACTGCATTATTTTCAACTAGAGGCAATGTAATAGAGGTTCCCCCAGAAATATATTTTAATTCCTTATTAAATTTTGCAGAAATAAGCTCTTTATAAAGAGAGAGTTGTAGTAATTTGTCATAGGTCGGTTCTATACCATACATACATCCTAAATTAGAACCTATTCCAATAACTTCAATATTAGAAAGCTGAAAAACAGTCTCATAAAAACTCATTAATTCGGTTCGTTTTACACCTTCTCTTAATTCACCAAGCTCTACCATGATAATAATTTGGTGCTCCTTATTCGCTTTCTTAGCGGCTTCATTTAATGCTTTAATTGTAGTAAATGAACTGTTTAGAGAAATATCTGCATACTTTACAATATCGTCTGCATACATTTTTGCAGGAGGCTTAATATATATTGTACGCATACCAGGATTCACTTCTTTTAAGTTTTTTAAACTGGTAAGTCGTGAGTCGCCAATAGAATCAATTTTTTTAATTACTTCATCAGTCAGTACGTGCTTTAGAAATTCTTTATCTCCCGAAAAAACCTTAGTTACAAGACTCCAAAGAATATTATTCGCTTCAAAATACTCGCTTAAATATTTGATGTTATTCTGAATTTTTTTTGTAGAAATCAGTAGTTCAGCCATATTATTTTTTTAATCGCATTTCTAAGTATGGGTTCGTAAACCCAAGTTTTTCATATAAATATTTTGCAGGATTGTTTGCTTCTACATGAAGCGCAATATCTCCTGTAGAGTAGTCAATTGCTTTCTGCATTAGAGTTCTACCGAGCCCCTTACCTCTATAATCTTTGTGGGTAGCAATATAAACAAGAATGTTTTCAGGAATATATCCTCCCATTCCTGTTTGGTTGATAACAGTTGCTCCTACAAGTACATCATCTTCCATAATTAACATCGTAAACCCACCAAATGAAGTGAATTCTTTCGTTGAATAGTCAATTGCTTTTTGGATGTCTTTTTTAGGATCTCCAAATTCTTCTAAATGGTCAAAGAGAAAATTGATGACTTCTGCCTTTTCTAAATTACTTGGTTTGTTTTCTGCGTCAAAAATTTTTGTTTTAATCATGTGTTTTTGTTTTGCTATAAACTAAGATAATTTATGGATTTTCAAAGGGTTTATTGTTTTTTCTTATGTTTTTTTTAAGTAAAAAAGGAGTTTGCTAATTCAATTTTTAAAGGACCACCTTTTGGCTTGTCACATAACCCAAATTATTATTATTTGTTGGTAACTGTTTTTTTGGTAATCTTTTAAATTTCTCTATTCTTATGAAAAAGAAAATGGAGTGTTTATAAGCAGAAAAAATGGAGTGTTACGCTGAGGTTTTTATCATCTCATCTAATTTTTTATCGAGAACGTGTTTAAATGATTCATTTAATAAATGAAAAGGTAAAATTAAAGACTCTTGTTAATTAGTCTAAAGCAGTGATTTTTTGAGTAATAGGCCACATCTCAAAGCTTAAAATAGTTATTAATATTTAGAAATATATAAAAAAGAAAATAATGTAGTGAAAAGTGTTTTATATTAGCACCAATTCAACTTACCTAAAACGAACACTATTATGAAACGGGGGCTTCTAATAATTTTGTTATTATTTGTGTATACTGCTGTTTTTTCAGCGACAGATAATGAAATATATTCTACAGTATTTAAAAAGAAAAACTACTACAAGACTTATTTGTGATTACAGTGATGCTATGAAAATTTTAGTTTGCATATGTTATAACCAAATAAAATGATGTTGATAAAACAATTTAAAATATTTTTTATTTTTGCTGGTATTTGTTTAACTTTTTCACAAAAGATAACTTCCCAGAATACAATAAAAAACAACTCAAGTATATTTTCTGTATCTTATTTTAAAGAAAACGAAAATCTTTTAAACGAAGAAATCCTTTTTAAGGATTTTAGAAGCATGCCTAAAACTAGTAGTTTTGGCGTAAAAAACGGCACCTACTGGTTCAAGCTAATTCTTAATAAAACAAAAGCGACTCAAAACTTAATCGCTTACCTACCTGCACATAATATTGATTTGATTGATGTTTATCAATTAAATGGAACATCTTTAAATTATATAAGTTCAACCGGAAATAGCATTGCTAAAGATAAGTTACAAATAGATTTTAAGTTTCCTGCATTTAAAGTGAACTCTAATGAGATTAATGATAACATATACTTTTTAAAAGTAAACTTTCCAAAAGAAGCCAATTTTCCAATAAGAATTATAAATCAAAAAGGATTTTTAAACTATGTGTTAGGAAAAAAAGCGATTAACAGTTTTTATTATGGCACTTGTATAATAATAATTTTATTAAATATATTTTTCTTCATTAAGTTTAGAGATAAAACCTATCTCTATTATTTGCTTTTACTCACTTCTTTAATGGTGATTTTTTTACTTTATGATGGTTCATTAATACATCTATTTAGAGGAAATGAATTCTATTACAAACTAGAATTATTAACTCATCTTTCTACCCAAATTTGGTTCTTAGTATTTTCAATAAAATTTTTAAACCTTAAAAAAAGAACACCAAATTTCACAAAGGCCTTATACTTCTTTCCGTTGGCAGTTATATGTTTCTATTTAGGCTTTTTAATTACGAAGAACTATACGCTTATAGCAATAGCAGAGACTATTGGTATAATGCCTTTTCCTGTTTTATGGTTTTGTGGTATTTATTCTTTAAAGACAATACCGTCGTCAAAATTTTATGTGCTTGGTTATTTATTAATGGTTCCTTTCTCTGTGCTTTTTATTATGAGTTACCCCTTAGGAACTTGGGAAGTTCACGGAGATATGCTTATTGTAAAAATTGCAAGTTGGCTAGATATCCTTGTTTTTACGTATGCGATTAGTCATAGAATGAATACTAAAATTAGAAACGACGATTTAGGTATAAAACAGTTAGAAAATGAGAAATATAAGTTGTTACAAAAAACGAAAACAATTAATCCTTATTTAGTGCTTTTAAAGGAGAATAATATCTCTACACAGCCTTTTACTTTAAGGGAAGTAGAAGTTCTAAAGTATTTAAACGAAGGGTGTAATAATAAAGAAATAAGTGAAA
>JBLHGY010000221.1:0-3180 GCA_047616665.1 Polaribacter sp. | reverse complement strand
AAATGAAAGCATATATTTTTCCTGGTCAAGGAGCGCAATTTACAGGAATGGGTTTAGATTTATACGAAAAATCTCCATTAGCGCAAAAATACTTTGAAAAAGCAAATGATATTTTAGGCTTTTCTATTACAGATATTATGTTCGAAGGAACTGCAGAAGCGTTAAAAGAAACGAAAGTTACACAGCCTGCAATTTTCTTGCATTCTGTTATTTTAGCAAAGGTTTTAGGGGATGACTTTAAACCAGAAATGGTAGCAGGACACTCTTTAGGTGAATTGTCTGCATTGGTTACAAATGGAGTTCTAACCTTTGAAGACGGATTAAAATTAGTTTCTAAACGTGCTTTGGCAATGCAAAAAGCTTGCGAAATTGCACCTTCTACTATGGCTGCTGTTTTAGGCCTTGAAGATGCAATTGTTGAAGATACCTGTTCGGAAGTAGAAGGGGTAGTCGTTGCTGCGAATTACAACTGTCCAGGACAATTGGTAATTTCTGGTGAAATTACTGCAGTTGAAAAAGCGTGCAAAGTATTAAGTGAAAAAGGAGCAAGAAGAGCCTTGTTGTTGCCAGTTGGTGGCGCATTTCACTCACCAATGATGGAGCCAGCAAGAGCCGAGTTAGCGGCGGCTATTGAAGCAACAACGTTTAGTAACCCTACTTGTCCAGTGTATCAAAATGTTTCTGCATGTGCGGTTACATCTCCTAGTGAAATTAAGAAAAATTTAATAATTCAGTTAACTGCTCCTGTAAGATGGACGCAGTCCATACAAGCAATGATTGCTGATGGTGGAACTGAATTTATAGAAGTTGGGCCTGGTAAAGTATTGCAAGGGTTAATGCGTAAAATAGATAGAAGTGTTGCTGCTAGTGGGGCTTCTTTAGCTGAATAATGCAAGCTTTTTTAAAAGTAAAAATCCCAAACTTACGTTTGGGATTTTATATTCTATTTTGCTAAAACACAGTCTTCGCAATCTTTAATTTCACCATAATACGTTTTTCTGTATTTATGTATGGTGTTTAAAGGGATAATGTTTAGCAATGTTTTTTTAATGTAAGTAACATTGGTATGTAGCCTTCCCATTTTGTGTGTGTAGCGTTTTTCTAAACGGGTTTTTCTTCTAATTTTTATCAAGTTCATTGGTTTCAGGTATCATTAATAATTATACTACAAAGTTAAGAGCTATATAACAGGTGGCGTCCTTAATACTGTTAAAACCATGAAAAAGAACTTCGAAATAGCAATTTGAAAATTATGTGGTACAATTGTTAACAATCTAATAACTATGAACGTTTTTCATTATCATATAAAAACCTAAAAATGGTCAAAAATCGAATAAAAATGAAAAAATCATCCAAAATTGACTAAAAAAGGGTCAAAAATGAGTGATTTCTTCTTAAAATGAATTTATTAAAATTCAGAAAATTATTTTTATTGGCGTTGTTGCCATTTCCAAGCTGAAGCCAAACCTTCATTTAAAGACTTTTCTGTTTTCCAGTTTAGTTCTTTATTTGCTTTTGTTGTATTTGCATATGCAGATGTAATATCTCCTTCTCTTCTTTCAACAATTTTGTAATTTAAGGGCTGTCCAGACGCTTTTTCAAAAGCCTTTATAACTTCTAAAACAGAACTTCCTTTTCCAGAACCTACATTAAAAAACTCAAAATTTTCTTTGTTGGTCTTATTAATTAGCCTTTTTAGAGCGGCAATATGCGCTTTTGCTAAATCGACTACATGAATATAGTCTCTAACAGCGGTTCCGTCTATGGTTGGGTAATCATCACCAAAGACAGACAGTTCCTTTCTAATTCCTGCTGCTGTCTGTGTTACAAATGGAATTAAATTTTGGGGAACACCGATAGGTAATTCTCCAATTTTTACACTTTCATGTGCCCCGATAGGATTAAAATACCGCAATGCAATTGCATTTAATTGATGCGCTTTGCAAGTTTCTTGAATGATTTCTTCACCAATTTGTTTCGTGTTTCCGTATGTAGATTCTGCTTTTTTAACAGGTGCATTTTCTGTAATTGGCAGTTCATCTGCTTGCCCGTAAACAGTACAGGAAGAAGAAAATATAAAATTATCTAAGTTACGATCCCTCATTTCTTGCAATATGTATACTAAGCTTCCAATATTATTTTCGTAATATTCTAATGGGTTTTGGATACTTTCGCCAACTGCTTTAAATGCCGCAAAATGAATAATACCGTCTACTTTAAGTGTTTTAAACAACGTTTTTACATCGTTTTTAATGCGCAAATCAATCTGATGAAAAGTAGGTCTTGTTCCTGTAATTTCTGTAATACTCTCTAAAACTTTTAAAGTTGTATTTGATAAATCGTCAACAATAACAACTTCAAAACCTTCGTTTTGCAACTCTACAACTGTGTGAGAGCCAATAAAACCTAATCCACCAGTTACAAGTATTCTTTTCATTTTTTTCATTTTACAAAGTTATTGATTGTACTTGTAATAAATTCTAATTGTTCGTTGTCTAATTCTGTATGCATTGGTAAAGAGATTACCGTTTTTATTAAATGGTTTGTTACAGGAAAATCACTTTCTTTATAACGAGCATCTTTATATGCTTTTTGAGCATGCAACGCAACAGGATAATAAATAGCATTCGGCACTCCTTCTGCCAATAAATGTTTATGTAGTTCGTCTCTTTGTCCGTTCGTGATTTGTAACGTGTATTGATGAAAAACATGACAATCGCAGACATCACAAATTTCACCACAATTACTGGTTGCGTTTGATTTAGCAGTTGGTGTAATAATATGAGTATTACCAGCAAATGCTTTATTGTAAAAACGAGCAGCATCTCTTCGGGCATCGCAATAAGTATCTAAATTCGGTAATTTTGCTTGTAAAACTCCTGCTTGTATTGCATCTAGTCTAGAGTTTACACCTACAACATCATGATAATAGCGGGTGTACATTCCATGATTTACAATTCCTCTAATGATATGTGCTAGTGCATCATCATTTGTAAAAATTGCGCCACCATCTCCATAACAACCTAGGTTTTTAGATGGAAAAAAAGAAGTTGTACCCACATTACCAATGGTTCCTGCTTTTTGTTTTTTACCATTTTTAAACGTATAACTTGCCCCAATTGCTTGGGCATTGTCTTCAATTACAAATAAATTATGTTCTTTGGCAACCTCCATAACAGC
>JBLHGY010000220.1:0-3186 GCA_047616665.1 Polaribacter sp. | reverse complement strand
TAAAGCACTATAGAATACTTCATAATATTTTGAAACTATTACTGTTTGTTGGTGTTTTATGTTTAACATTTATAGATACTTCACTATTGTTAGATAAAGTAATTGATATATTGAACTAAAATTCAAGAATATAACTACCTTTGCAAAAATTTTTAAAATGAATTCAAATAGAAACTCGTCGAGAGGACGACAAGAAGGTAAGAAAAGTACTCCTCTTAGTAGAAAAAGTACTTCATCTAGTAAGAAAAGTACTCCACTAAGTAGAAATACGCCTAAAAAAACGTTTACTAAAATCAAAGAAGCGCCAAAATCTGATGAATCATCAGGAATTCGCTTAAACAAATACATCGCTAATTCAGGTGTTTGTTCTAGACGTGAAGCAGATACTTATATAGAGCACGGTAGTGTAGCGGTTAATGGTAATTTAGTAACCGAGATGGGTTACAAGGTACAGCCAGATGATGTTGTTCGTTTTGACGGAACAAGCATTACACCAGAACAAAAAAAATATATCTTATTAAACAAGCCTAAGAATTACATTACTACCATGGACGATGATCGTGGTAGAAAAACGGTAATGGACTTGGTTTCAAATGCTTCAAAGGAAAGAATTTATCCTGTTGGGCGTTTAGATAGAAATACAACGGGTTTATTGTTGTTTACGAATGACGGAGAATTAGCTAAAAAGTTAACGCATCCAAAACACGACGTACGTAAATTATACCATGCCTCTTTAGATAAGAAGCTTGAGTTAAAAGATTTAGAAAAATTACGTGGTGAAGTAATTATAGAAGGGAAAAAAGTTTTTATTGATGCCGTTTCTTATGTAGACGGGCAACCAAAATCTGAAGTAGGAATTGAAATTCATTCTGGTAGAAACAGAATTGTACGTAAGATTTTTGAACATCTTGGTTATAAAGTAAGCAAGTTAGATCGAGTAATTTTTGCTGAATTAACAAAGAAAAACTTACCGAGAGGAAGATGGAGAGAGTTGACAAATCAAGAATTAAGTAATCTTCAAATGTTGAAATAATTTCTTCAGCTTATAAATATATAAAACCTTTTAGAAATTAAATTCTAAAAGGTTTTTTTATGTATTTTGAACGATATAATCTATCAATTTTGCGGCTAAACTCGCAGTCTGTTCGTCTGTATCAAAATCTGGATTGAGCTCGGCAATATCGCAAGAAATTACTTTTTTACTTGCGAATACATAAGCAAGTACCTTGTACACAAAGAGCGGTGCAAAACCCAATGGAGAAGGTGCGCTAACTCCTGGAGCATATGCAGATGAAAATCCGTCTAAATCTATTGTAATATATAGGTAATCTACATTTTTAATAAAAGCATTCAATTTTATTTTGAGATTTTCACTAAACGTTTCACACTCAAAATTAGAAACATAAGAAACCTTGTGTTTTTCTGCAATTTCAAATAATTCTTTGGTATTTGATTGTTGCTGAATTCCGATTGCAAAATAGGAAACAGTATCATTTTCGCTTAAAATTTGGTTGAATGGGGTACCCGAATTTGCTGCTGTCTCCACAGCTCTTAAATCGAAATGTGCATCAAAATTTATAATACCTATTTTGTTCTTAGAAATATTTTTGATGGCATCTTTAATTCCGTTAAAATTGGCATAGGCAATATCATGTCCGCCACCAATTGCAACAGGTAATACATGCTGTTTAATTAGTGCACTAATGGTCTTAGAAAGTGCTTTTTGGCAATCTTCTAAATAAGTATCCAAGCAAATGACATCACCAAAATCTATAATTTTTTTAGTAGTATGATGAATCGGAAGTTTCCCTAATTTATTCCGAACACTTTTAGGTCCTTTTCTGGCGCCAATTCTGCCTTGATTTCTCTGTACACCTTCATCACAAACGTAACCAACCAAACCAATATTAATGTTTTTTTTGCTGCTTATATCCTCAATATGAGCAACTGCTATTTCTTGATACCAATACTGATTTTCTAGCTCAGATTTTCTACCTGAATATTCCTCTTTATTTCCAGCTTCATAACCGACTTTTAAATCTTTAAAAAAAGCTACTTTCTCTTTTTTAATCATATTTCAAATATAAAAACTTTAGTCCTATAAAATGTATTAAATTCTAGGTGCCGATTTTTCTTAAATAGAATTTAAAATCTTGAACGAATGGTATTTAAACTTGTTGCTATCGTTTTTACAGAGGTTTCGGAAACTCCAGACAATTCCGCATATGTTCTCCAATTATTGGTGATACTTTTTATCTCATCTATCGTTGCCTTTGCTTTGTTTATCGATAATTCACTTGCCAACTCTAGCAATTCTTTTTTTCCTGGATCTACATAGTTTCCAGCGCAAGCTGTGCTATGATATCCTTGGGAAGATGCCGAGAATGTCAAGTCGTATGCTGGTGCAAGTGACCAAACTCCTTCAGTATTCATAAGAAATGCAAAGTTTTTAGAATGATCATCACGGTTATGTGAAAGAATATTGAAAACAGCTCTACGGAACATTTGTTCAGCAGCCTGTGCATTATTTGTAAGTTTTTTTGCTTGGAAGATTAAATTTCCATAATCAAGGGTACTGTGCTCATAATTGTCATGAAGAAGTCCTGCAGCTGAGAGCATATGAAGTCTATTGTTTCCAATACGATCAAACCGTTTGGTGCCAAAATAACTATTTCCAGTGTCACTTTTAAATACGCTGCATTCAGACATTGCTATTCCTGAATCTAAGGCCATTCTATAATAGGCTAGTTCTATATTGGCAATATCTTTTGAGTCGGTAGTTGCTGCAAATTTGATGATCCAGTGTTCATAATCCTGAGGAAGATTCGCAATACCACTAATAAGGGCATTTGTCTTCGGATTATATCCTGCATAAATCTTTGGTCTTGCTCCACCAGGACTTCCTCCCCTTCCGAACATTGCATCAATTACGGCACTACTTTTGCCACTAAGAACTGCAGAAATATTGTTGTTTAGTTTGTCTAAATTAATTTCTATTGCCTTTTGTTCTAGCGCTTGACTCGGCTTATATTGAAGTGCTCCCATGCTATTTTTTCCAGCAAATGTTAAATGATCCAATGCATTTAGAGATGCAATGGCAATCCGATTAGTGCTAAGTCGTTTTTTGATTAATAAGTATCCCCATGCATCTGGCAAAGAGTCTGCAAACACACCAAAGAGGCCATT
>JBLHGY010000219.1:0-3187 GCA_047616665.1 Polaribacter sp. | reverse complement strand
GAAAAGAGTTCGAAAAATATGCAACAAAACATCACGGAATTAGTAGCACTAATTATACAAAAATAACGAGTAGTTTAACGCCATATATTATGGAAGAACGTCAAATGAACATTACTCAAATGGATGTATTTTCACGTTTAATGATGGATAGAATTATCTTTTTAGGAACAGGAATTAATGATCAAGTAGCTAATATTATTCAAGCACAATTGTTATTTTTAGAGAGTGTAGATGCTAATAAAGATATTTCAATTTATATTAATTCACCAGGTGGGGGTGTGTATGCTGGTTTAGGTATTTACGATACTATGCAGTTTATTAAGCCAGATGTTGCCACAATCTGTACAGGAATGGCAGCTTCTATGGGTGCTGTTTTAATGTGTGCAGGAGAAAAAGGAAAACGTTCTGCGTTGCCGCATTCTAGAATTATGATCCACCAACCTTTGGGTGGTGCTCAGGGGCAAGCTTCTGATATTGAGATCACTGCAAGAGAAATAATGAAGTTAAAAGGTGAGTTGTATGAAATTATTGCAAATCATTCTGGGCAATCAATAGAAAAGGTACATGACGATTCTGATAGAGATTACTGGATGAAAGCGGATGAGGCAAAAGCGTACGGAATGATTGATGAAGTTTTAGCGAGAAAGAAGTAATAAATTAAAGACCCATTGGTATTTAACGATAGTAAAAAGTTAAATACAATGCGTAAAAAGTAATTTTTTAAAAAAAGATTCTTTTTATAATGTTGATGAGTTAGTAGCAATAGTGCTAAGAGCTAAAAGCGAAATAAATGTCGAAAGAAGAAAATTTAGAATGTTCATTTTGTGGACGAAAAAAAGTAGAAACTGACTTGCTAATTGCAGGAATAGATGCTCATATTTGTGATAAATGTATAGAACAAGCGCATGGTATTGTAGAAGAAGAAGTTTCGGATACAAAAACAAGCAGTCTTTCTAAAGATTTAACTTTAAAAAAACCAAAAGAGATAAAAGAGTTCTTAGATCAATATATTATTGGTCAAACAGAAACGAAAAGAGCAATGTCCGTTGCTGTATATAATCACTACAAAAGATTATTACAGACAAAAAATGACGACGAGGACGATGTGGAGATAGAAAAATCTAATATTGTTTTAGTAGGTGAAACCGGAACAGGAAAAACTTTAGTAGCAAAAACCATTGCAAGAATGCTAAACATACCTTTTGCTATTGTAGATGCAACTGTTTTAACACAGGCAGGTTACGTTGGTGAGGATGTAGAAAGTATTTTAAGTAAATTATTACAAGCTGCAGATTACGATGTAGAAAAGGCACAAAGAGGTATTATTTTTATTGATGAAATTGATAAAATTGCCAGAAAAGGAGACAATCCCTCAATAACTAGAGATGTTTCTGGAGAAGGAGTGCAGCAAGCATTGTTAAAATTACTAGAAGGAACGGTTGTAAATGTTGCGCCAAAGGGTGGAAGAAAACATCCGGAACAAAAATTTATAGAAGTAGACACCAAAGAGATTTTATTTATTGCTGGTGGTGCGTTTTCTGGTATCGAAAGATTTATTAGCAAGCGTTTAAATATGCAAGCTGTAGGTTTTGGTGCATCTTTAGACGATGACAAAGTAGATGAAGAAAACCTGTTGCAATATATTATACCGTCAGATTTAAAAGCTTTTGGTTTAATTCCTGAAATTATTGGACGTTTGCCAGTTTTAAGCTATATGAATCCTTTAGATGCTAAAACATTAAGAGCTATTCTTACAGAGCCTAAGAATGCTATTATAAAGCAGTATTCTAAGTTATTTACGATGGATGATGTTGTGTTTACGATTGAAGAAGGAGCACTAAATTACATTGTAGAGAAAGCAGTAGCATATAAATTAGGTGCAAGAGGATTGCGCTCTTTGTGTGAGGCAATTTTTACAGATGCAATGTTTGATTTGCCTAGTTCAGATGAAAAAACATTTAATGTAACTAAAGAATATGCCGAGACAAAACTATCGAATACTACCTTAAAAAAATTAAGAGCAGCTTCTTAAATAGCCTCAATTTAAATAAGAGATCTCATTCGTTTTTAGAACCTATGAGATCTTTATTTTTATAAAAAGAAGTTCTTCTTATATTTGTATGTTATTTAACCATAAAATAAAATGATTTCTAGAAGTACCATAGACCGTGTTTTCGAAACTGCAAGAGTAGAAGAGGTTATTGGTGAATTTGTTCAACTTAAAAAAGCAGGAAGTAACTTTAAAGGGCTAAGTCCTTTTGTAGATGAAAAATCACCTTCATTTATGGTGTCTCCTGTAAAGCAAATTTGGAAAGATTTTTCTACTGGAAAAGGGGGGAATGCCATTTCCTTTTTAATGGAACATGAGCATTATACATATCCAGAGGCAATTAAGTGGTTAGCAAAAAAGTATAACATAGAAATTGAAGAAACAGAGCAGTCTAGTGAAGAAAAAGCTCAGATGAATGAGAGAGAAAGTATGTTCTTGGTTTCTACGTATGCCAAAGATTATTTTCATGATATAATGCTTAATTCTAATAAAGGAAAAGCAATCGGACTCTCTTATTTTAAAGAACGTGGTTTTAGAGATGATATCATAAAAACATTTGAATTAGGGTATTGTTTAGATGAATGGGATGCTTTTACAAAAGCAGCTTTAGCAAAAGGATATGATTTAAAATACTTAGCCTCTACAGGCTTAACTATTGTAAAAGAGAACAGACAATTTGATCGATTTAAAGGACGTGTATTATTTCCAATACACTCTATGTCTGGTAGAATATTAGGTTTTGGTGGTAGAATTTTAACGGCAGATAAAAAGGCAGCAAAGTATTTAAACTCTCCAGAAAGCGATATTTATCATAAAAGTAAAATTTTATATGGCCTTTTTCAAGCTAAAAAAGAAATAGCAAAGCAAGATAATTGTTATTTAGTGGAAGGGTATACAGATGTAATTTCCTTTCATCAATCTGGTATTGAGAACGTAGTGGCCTCTTCTGGAACTGCATTAACTTCAGATCAAATTAGGTTAGTTAACAGACTTACAAAGAATATTACTGTACTTTTTGACGGCGATGCTGCAGGAATTAGAGCTTCTATTCGTGGAATTGATTTAATTCTAGAGCAAGGAATGAACGTTAAAGTAGTTCAGTTTCCTGATGGTGAAGATCCAGATAGTTTTGCAAAG
>JBLHGY010000218.1:0-3198 GCA_047616665.1 Polaribacter sp. | reverse complement strand
GAAAGAATTGGTTGTAATTGAAACAGAACAGCATGAGTTAACAAAGTATTCAAATATAAATAATGATTTCTTAAAAGAAAAGATTGACCAATCAAAACCTAAAAAAAATCTTTTTAAAAAGCAAAATAAAGAAGTTCTTATGGAAGTTGATTTACACATTAATCAACTTACAAAATCTTTAAAAGGAATGGATAATTATGATATGTTAAACTTACAATTAGATACCGCTAAAAGAAAGGTTGAATTTGCAATTCAGAAGCGAGTTTCTAAAATTGTTTTCATTCACGGAGTTGGTGAAGGAGTTTTAAAATCTGAATTACAATCTTTGCTAAATAAATACCCTGTAAAGCATTACGATGCTTCCTATAAAAAATATGGTTTAGGAGCCACAGAAGTATATATTTTTCAAAATACAGTCTCATAAAATAAACGTATTTTTAAACTATGAATGCTATTTACTTAGACAACGCAGCAACAACCAGCGTGTATCCAGAAGTTATAGAAGTGATGCAAACTGCTATGGTAGAAAATTTTGGGAATCCATCATCTACGCATCAATTTGGTAGAAAGGCAAAATCTTCTTTAGAAACTGCAAGAAAAAATATTGCAAAACATTTTAATGTTTCTGCATCCGAAATTATTTTCACTTCTAGTGGTACGGAGGCAGATAATTTAATTTTGCACAATGCGATTCTAAATTTAGATGTTACTAGAATTATTACTTCAAAAATAGAGCATCATGCGGTATTACATGCGTGTGATTTTCTTCAAACAAGTGAAAATATAGTTGTAGAATATGTGAATGTAGATGCATTTGGTACTGTAGATGTGCTGCATTTGGAAAAACTTTTAAAAGCATCTAAAGTAAAAACGTTGGTTAGTTTAATGATGATTAACAATGAAATTGGAAACCTTTTATCTGTTCATGAAATTGCGAATGTATGTAAATTAAACAATGCGCTATTTCATTCAGATACTGTGCAGGTAATAGGACATTATAAAATAGACTTGCAAACTACAATGATCGATTTTATGGTTGCAAGTGCTCATAAATTTCACGGACCAAAAGGGGTGGGATTCGCCTTTTTTAGAAAAGGATTTGGTATTGTTCCAATGCTTCATGGCGGTGGTCAGGAAAAAGGTGCAAGATCTAGTACAGAGAATGTGCACGCAATATTAGGAATGGAAAAAGCATTAGAAATAGCACATAATACTCTTGAAGAAGATAAAGTACACATAGAAAACTTAAAATTTTATTTTATTACTGAATTAAAAAAAATATCAGAAGACTTTCAATTTAATGGGCATTCTGGCGATATAGAAAAGAGCAGTTATACTATTTTAAGCGTTCGTTTTCCAACACAAAATGAGATGTTGCTATTTAGTTTAGATTTGGCGGGAATAGCGGTCTCTGGAGGTAGTGCTTGCCAATCTGGAAGCAATAAAGGTTCTCATGTATTATCAGAAATTCTAAAAGATGGTGAAGAAGATAAAACTTCTATTCGTTTTTCATTTTCTAAGTTCACTAAAAAGGAAGATATTGACGGTACTATTTTAAAAATAAAAGAACTGTTTTAAAGACGTTTTCATTTAATTTTAAGAATAGGAACAATTTTAAATAGTTTGTATAAAATCAAAAAAAAAGCCGAAACTTAATAGTTTTGGCTTTTTTATATAAAAATTATTATTTCTTTTTTTGTTGCTCTTGCGCTTGCTTCATGGCGTTGTCTATTTTTTGTCTAAACTGACTTTTTTTCTTTTCTGGTTTCTTTTTATTTTCTTCTATCTGCGCATGAATTTTATCTTCATCTATTACATAGTTTTTAATAACCAGCATAATTGCAATAGTTAACAGGTTAGAAACAAAATAATACAAACTTAAACTACTTGCGTAATTGTTAAAGAAAAATAACATCATAATAGGAGAGAAGTAAATCATGTACTTCATCATCTTACTCATATCTGGCATTCCTTCTTGCGCAGGCGCTTGCATGTTTGCTTGCTGACTTTGGTTCATTTTCATGTAAAAGAAAATAGCAATCGATGCCAATATTGGAAATAAACTTACATGGTCTCCATAAAATGGAACTGTAAATGGAAGTTGATAAATCATATCATAAGAAGATAAATCATTTGCCCACAAAAAACCTTCTTGTCTTAAAGCTAAATTTGTTGGAAAAAATTTAAATAAAGCGAAAAACACAGGCATTTGCAGTAATGCAGGTATACAACCAGACATCATGCTAACTCCAGCTTTTCGCTGAACGGCCATGGTTTCTTGCTGGCGCTTCATTGCATTTTCTTTACCAGGATACTTTTCGTTTAATGCAGTTAACTCAGGTCTAATTACCTTCATTTTTGCACTAGATAAATAAGACTTATATACTAAAGGAGACATAATTAAACGCACTACAATGGTCATTAAGATGATGATCAATCCAAAGTTTGATAAGAATCCTTGCAAGAAATTAAAAACTGGATAGAAAACAGTTCTATTTAAAAAACCAAAAATTCCCCAACCTAAATCTGCAGAATCAGCTAAATCTGTTCCTTCATAAGTAGTTAGTAAGTTATAATCATTAGGTCCGTAAAACCATTTCATATTGTAGTTTAACTCTCCGTTAGATAACTCTAAAGGCGTTTTTAATTCAAATCTCTTCGTGAAAACAGTATCAATTTCTTTATTTAAAACTAAATCGGTAGATGTTATGGTTGCGTTCTTAAAAGAGGTGTCTGATAATAAAACTGTTGCGAAAAAATGTTGTTTGTAAGCAACCCAGTCTAGATCGTTTAAAATTTCAGATTTACCAGCATTTATATAATCTACTTCATCTTCTGCTTTGTAGTAGAAGTTGGTGTACATCGTATTCTCTGTCTCCATACTCTTCTCGTTTCTGTAAGCTTTTAAAGACCAATCTAAATTAATAGGGTTAGATCCGTTAATTACATTACTTAAGCCTTGAGAGCGTATTGAGAAGTTTACCATGTATTCTTTTGGCTTCATTTCATATCTGTACTCTAAAAATTGAGTTTCAGATACTTTTAACTTCATAGAAACAATTTGGATATCCCCGTTTGTTGTTATTGTGGGTGCGAAGAATAAATCTTTAGTATTTAAAATTCTATTGTCTGTGGTGCCAAAATTAATATTAAAGGAGGCATTGTTCTCTTTTATCAAGTATAAAGGAAGTGAATCAT
>JBLHGY010000217.1:0-3211 GCA_047616665.1 Polaribacter sp. | reverse complement strand
ACAAAAAGCTAATAAACGTTTTGGGTATTTTTTTTTTAGGTTTCAAAAGAAATTTTTAGATACTGCAATTTACATAAAAGAGAGCAAACAAAAAAGTGAGTATTATCTTAAAGATAATACTCACTTTAAAAATATTATGGTAATTAAATTACTTCTTTTTAGTTGGAACTACATATTTTTTACTCAATTCCATAGAAATTGCAGAGCGCTCAAACTTAATTTTTCCTGCTCCTGTATCTATTGTTATCGTATTATCTGTGTTATTTACTTCAGAAATTTTTCCATGAATACCACTAGAAGTAACCACTTTAGTACCTGATTTAATTTCAGTTTGAAAAGCTTTCTCTTTCTTTTGACGGTTTATTTGTGGTCTTATCATGAAGAAATATAAGACTAAAATCATTGCTAAAAAAGGCCACATACTTGCTAAATTACCCGAATCGAATTGTAAAAAAATTGAGTTAAACATTCTATTTATTTTGCTTTAGGTGTTACAGAACCTCTAAGTGTTAAAACTTCTCTACCAGATTCTGTATTGGCAGTTAAAGTTACTGTTTTCATTTGTCTATTTGGTTTACCAGAAGTATTAAACTTCACAGCAATATCGCCCGTTTCTCCTGGCTTTATAGGTGCCTTTGGCCAAACAGGCACTGTACAACCACAAGAACCGGTTGCATTAGTAATCACTAAATCTGTTGTACCAGAATTAGTTACCTTAAAAACTGTTTCTACAATTTCACCTTCATTGACAGTACCAAAATCATACTCTTTTTTATCAAAAGAAATAGAAGCTACTCCTTGTTTAATCTCAGCATCTCTAGTTTTTGCAGTATCTAAATTTTGCTTATTTACTTTGGTTGTTGCTTTTCCATCTGCACAGGAAATAATAAAGTTTGTTGCTAATAAAAAAGCGAATAATGTTGTTATTTTTTTCATTTTGTGATATATATTTTTGTAAAAATAATAAATTAATATTTAATCTTAAAACTTAAAGAAGACCTCTTCCTATTTTAACTATTTTTTTATTTGCCACAAATTCTTTAGAAATTTTATCTAAAACTCCGTTTATAAAATAACTGCTTTTTGCCGTTGAATAGTCTTTGGAAATCTCTATATACTCATTAATTGTTACTCTTGTTGGTATCGATGGGAAATTTATAAATTCGGTAATAGACATTTTAATTAAAATCATATCTATCTCTGCTATTCTATCCGTTTCCCAATTTGGTGTTTTTTCAGCTATATCTTTTTCGTACTCTGCTTGCTTTAAAACTGTTTTTCTAAATAGATCAGATACAAAGTCTTCATCATCTTTATCTTTATATAAAGAACCTAGAACAAATAAACCGTTTGCTTTTTGCTTGCTTAACGTCTTTACAACCCAAGTATTTACAAAAGGGATATCATCTACCCAAGAAATTAGCGTGTCTTCATAATATTCTGCTAACTTTTCGTTGGGTGCAATAATTTCCTTGAAAAAACCTATTATAAAAGCCTTGTCTAATTTAAAAGAGTCTTCATCTGAGGCTAAATAATTCTTATATAAATCGCTCTTTAGCAATTCTTCAAAAATAATTTTAACATATTCATTATTCTCTTTCCAATTATTTAAACCATTTAACTCAATATAACCTTCTACACTTACACTTTGTGCAATCGTATCAATTACTTTGTTGTCAATAAATTTTGTGTTGGGTTTTAAATCTAAGGTTGTCGCCAGTATTTTCTTCTTAGAAAGCGCCATTTTTTTAGCAGCGAACTTCTGAACTTCTACTATTAATTGAAGGTTTAATACATAGAGATCAAACATTTTTAAAATACTATGTTTTAAGAACTTTTCTTCTCTAAGAATGTCATCGTTATGGGACTGTAATATTGCATACACAGACTGCATTACTTTAACTCTAATATGTCTTCTGTTAATCATTTTTGTAAAGAACTTAATGTAATAAATAAATTATTTTTCCTTTAATTAAAAGGCAAAAATACTATTATTTTGTTTCTAAACGAACATCATTTAGAATTCTTTTTATGATTTTTTTGAAGAAGAACAGATTAGCGTATCTCTAGAAAACTTTAGTTTTTAAATGTATCTTCGTACTTTATAAAACCCCATTATTTTAAATCAAAAATTCCACTTGAAAGCTCTAAAATATATAAATAAATACTTTTTAAAATATAAATGGCGATTATTAATTGGTATTTTAATAACTATTCTGTCAAAATTATTAGCGCTTAAAGTTCCACAAATTGTGGGCGACTCTTTAAATATTGTTGAAAATTACCAAAATGGAAAAATTACAGATATAAAAGCTGTAGAGGACGAACTATTAGTTAATGTCCTTTTAATAATAGGTGTTGCTGTGTTAGCTGGTTTTTTTACTTTTTTAATGAGGCAAACTATTATTGTTACCTCTAGACTAATTGAATTTGATCTAAAAAATGAAATCTACCAACAATACCAAAGATTATCACTTAATTTTTATAAAAAGAACAGGACAGGAGATTTAATGAATCGTATTTCTGAGGATGTTTCTAAGGTTCGAATGTATGTTGGGCCGGCCGTAATGTACAGTATGAATATGATTGTGCTTATTTTTGTTGGTTTTACACAAATGATAAATATCGATGTAAAATTAACAATGTACACCTTACTTCCATTTCCTATTTTATCTATTTCAATTTTCACTTTAAGTAAAGTAATTCATAAAAGAAGTAGCATTGTACAAGAGTACCTATCAAAACTAACCACTTTTAATCAAGAATTTTTCTCTGGTATTAGTGTTGTAAAATCGTACGGTATCGAAAATTCTATTATTAAAGATTTTGACGAAATTGCTGACAAAAGCAAAGAAAAAAACATTCATCTTCAAGAAGCTAATGCTTTATTTTTTCCTTTAATGGTTTTACTAATTGGGTTAAGTAATATTATTGTAATTTATATTGGAGGCCAGCAATATATTAATGATGAGATTCAAATAGGAACTATAATTGAGTTTATGCTATACGTTAACATCTTAACTTGGCCCGTTGCAGTTGTTGGCTGGGTTACTTCTATGATGCAGCAGGCAGAGGCATCTCAAGTAAGAATTAATGAATTTTTAAACCAAGTGCCAGAAATACAAAATTACAATACAGCACCAACCTTATTAAAAGGGAAAGTAAATTTTAAAGACGTTACTTTTACATATGATGATACTAATATTACCGC
>JBLHGY010000216.1:0-3215 GCA_047616665.1 Polaribacter sp. | reverse complement strand
AATGTATGCCCAACTTCGTGCATAATTAAAGATTTCATTCCCTCTTTCTTAAGAGCGTCCATATCTAAATCAGAGGCGCCTGTTGCTTGTAAAACAGCAGATCCTAATTGCATATTATCATGCATTACATGTCCCATAGAACAATAATTAAGGTTTTGCTTTTCAAAGAACTTTGTAACCTCTAACTCTTCTGAAGTTTCTAATTTCATATTCGTAGCTACATTATTATATAATTTGTCTGCAAAAACTCTATTTGTAAAATGCACAAACTCTAGCATAATGTCTGCACCTAAAATTTCACCAGTTCTTGGGTTTACAAAACTTGGACCATAACCACCAAAAGGAGGGTTTGGAGAAGATGTCCAACGTAAAACATTATAACGCACATCTCCTGCATCCCAATCTGCGTCATCTGGTTGTACTTTTACAGCCATTGCATTTTTAAATCCGGCTTTTTCAAAAGCTACATTCCAAGCTAAAACCCCTTCTTTAATTGTTTCTCTCCATTCTAGAGGAGTTGTGTTTTCTATCCACCAAGTAATTGGAGTTACCGGTTCTGATATAGCAGCCTCTGGATTTTTTTTAATCAACTTCCATCTATGAATCATATCTCTATAATTTACAGTGCTTGTAGCTGTCATGTCATTCGTTTCTGTTAAAAAATAACCAACTCTAGCATCATCCATTCTTGGTGAATAATCATCTTTTGGCATATTCATAAATGTATGAAAAACTTTGATAGAAACATTTCTCCCATCTGTAACAGCAGCAGAACCACCATTTAAAACAGAGGGATTACTGTACACATATAGAGTTTTTACATTGGTATTTTCAGGGTAATTTTTAATCTCATTTATTTTCGACTTTTTTTTATCAAAATTCCCTAAACTAAAAGCCAAAGGAGACCTTCCAGGTCTTTTAGGACCTTTAACTCTTGTGAATGTTTCCGATAAAAATAATCCATCAGCATCTATTAAATATTCGCCATTTTTTGCATCTAAAGCTACTATTTTTCCAGTGGCCATTACAGCATCACTTATGTTTGCTTCAGAGGATTTTGATAAGGCACTATTTTTATCAAAATAGAAAGAAGTATTAGGCGTTATAAATTCTAGCTTATTAAAGTATTTTTTTACTTGAAATACAGAATTACCTTTAAAAGCTCCTCTAAATGCGCCTGCCTCAGTTACGCCATCAGCAATTTGAGAGAAGTATATAAAATCTTTGTTTAATTGATCTTCTTTTACCAAAAGTTTTACCGAACCAGTTATCGTGTCTTGATAAATAGTAAATAAACCTTCAATTTTTTTACTGCTTTTTGTTAAATCTTTAATTGACTTTTCTTTCTTTTTTAAAGGCTTTTTTTTAGTAGTTATAGTTTCCTTTTTTTTCTTTTTCCAAAATTGTGCATTTACATCTTGCACTCCTAAAAAGGTAAGCATTAAGAATACTGTGCAAAGAACTTTAAATTTACTTGAATAGATCGTTTTCATTAAATATTTTAAGTTTGTTAGAAATAATTTATTGTTATATTTTTCTCTTATTTAATGCCATATTAATGTCATTTTAAAGTTTATTTTCATCTTAAATCAAACTAATGTTATCCAAATATAAAAATTTACAATTGACCTATCTATTAAAGCTATGTAAATCTTTTTTTAAGCTCTTAATAAAGGCGTATTTTTATCGTGATGAAAAATAACAAAAAAAGAAAAGGTTTTGTCTTTAAAACGTACGAAGCAGAAAATCAATCTCCTTTTGAAAAACTATTTGAAATTTTCAAGGAACTGATTACACATACTTCTGGAGATTTTGACGAAGCAATAGATTGGATGCGTTCTTTAGACGTAGAATATAGCTTGACGGACGAAAATTATACTATTGACGACTTTGTAGAAGATTTAAAAAAGAAAGGGTATATAAAAGAGGAAGTAAAAGGAGATGGAACAGGTGGTACAAAAATTACCCCGAAAACAGAACGCGCAATAAGACAGCAAGCGTTAAATCATATTTTTGGAAAAATTAAAAGAAGTGGTGCTGGAAATCATAAAAGTAAATCTCCAGGAATAGGAGATGAACATACAGGCGACTTGAGAGCGTATCAATTTGGCGATTCTTTAGATAAAGTATCTATTACAGAGAGTATTAAGAATGCTCAAATTAATAATGGTCTAGATGATTTTAACCTAACCGAAAACGATTTGGTCGTAGAAGAAACACTTCACAAAAGCCAAATGAGTACTGTTTTAATGATAGATATTAGTCATTCTATGATTCTATACGGTGAAGATAGAATTACACCTGCCAAAAAAGTAGCAATGGCTTTAGCAGAATTAATTACAACTCGCTACCCAAAAGATACCTTGGATATTATTGTTTTTGGAAACGATGCTTGGTCTATAAAAATTAAAGATTTACCCTATTTACAAGTAGGTCCCTATCACACAAATACAGTTGCTGGTTTAAATTTAGCGATGGATTTACTGCGAAGAAAGAGAAATACCAACAAACAAATTTTTATGATTACCGATGGGAAACCAAGTTGCTTGCGTTTACCAGATGGCCAATATTATAAGAATAGTAATGGTTTAGACGAGCACATTGTAAATAAATGTTATGCAATGGCACAGCAGGCAAGAAAACTACACATTCCAATTACCACTTTTATGATTGCTCAAGACCCTTATCTCATGCAATTTATTAGGGCATTCACAAAAGCAAACCAAGGAAAAGCATTTTATACAGGTTTAAAAGGTTTGGGGGAAATGATTTTTGAAGATTACGAAACGAATAGAAAGAAAAGAATTAAAGGATAATAATAAATCACAAAATTGCAAAGTAAAGAAGTTGCAAAGTTTGTTTTAGATAAAATAAAATATGAATATAAGTAAGTTAAAAACATTAGGACAATTAGTAAAATCTGGATATACATCTAGATCTATTAAAGACGAGTTACGAGAAAATCTTATTCGTAAAATAATAAGTAAAGAAACTGTTTTTAAAGGAGTTCATGGATATGAAAACACCGTAATTCCTGAATTAGAAAGAGCCATTTTAAGCAAGCATAATATTAATTTATTAGGTTTACGAGGACAAGCAAAAACGCGTTTGGCAAGATTAATGGTCAATTTATTAGATGAATATATTCCAGTTGTAGAAGGTTCTGAAATTAATGATGATCCATTGCACCCGATTTCAAGATTTGCGATTGAAAC
>JBLHGY010000215.1:0-3225 GCA_047616665.1 Polaribacter sp. | reverse complement strand
ACACTGCTGTTTACAGTAGGGAATATGTATATAGATACTTGCCAAAATATTTTGTATTTAAATTTTGGCTAATATAAAAAATCATTTACTTTTGTCACTATTAGTAATAAGTCTAAATAAAGATAAAGTAATGAGAAAGTCAGTCGTATTTATAATGTTAATTTCATTATTTAGTAATATAAATGCACAAAACAGTGCAGAAAAAATTGTTGCAGGAAATTCTGGCCTGCATATTGGGGGTTATGCCCAAGTTGATTTTAATTTAAATGGTCGAGATGGAACTATTCATAACAATGGCAAATTGGATGTGCATAGGTTAGTTACTTTTTTTGGATATAACTTTAATGAAAAGGCTTCTTTTGTATCGGAAGTAGAATTTGAGCATGTTTCTGAAGTTTATGTTGAACAGGCTTTCTTAGATTACAAGATCAAGAAAAATTTATCTATTAATGCAGGTTTAATGCTTATTCCCATGGGAATTCAAAACTTGTACCATGAGCCAGCATCATTTAATGGAGTTGAAAGAACAAATGTAGATAAATATATTATTCCTACTACTTGGAGAGAAATGGGTATTGGGTTAAGTGGCAGAAGTCTTGAACATTCATTAAACTATCAAGCTATGTTGGTAAATGGTTTTAATGGTTATAATGAGGGTGGTGTGTTTAGCGGGAAAAGCGGATTAAGAAGCGGAAGACAAAAAGGAGCAGAATCATATATTACTTATCCTGATTTTGCAGGTAGAGTTTCTTATTATGGATATCCAGGTTTAAATTTAGGGTTTTCTGCTTATGTAGGTGATTCAGAGAGTAAAGCATATGATGGATTAGATTTAGCTGATGAATCCGCTGTGGCATCTGCTGATTCTACTATAATTGGAGTTCAAATGCTTGGTGTTGATGCAAGATATAATAAGGGGTCATTGCAACTAACAGGGCAATATATTCTTGCTAACTTATCAAATACTGACCAGTACAATGCTATTACAAGTAAAGACTTAGGAAGTAAACTCACAGGTTATTATGCTGAAGTAGGCTATAACTTAATGGATGGTATTATTCCTTTTATTGAAAGTGAAACGGAAGAATTAATTGCTTTCGCTAGATATGAGAATTACAATACGCATGCTGAAACTGAAGGGGTTGCGATTAATGATGTTTATAATCGAACAGAAATGACTTTTGGCTTAGGGTTTAAAGTTGCACAAGGAGCTGTGTTTAAAGCAGATTATCAAATCAAATCTAATGCTAGCTCTGAAGAAGAGACAGGACAATTTAATTTAGGAATAGGAGTATGGTTTTAAAAACGTTTATGATTATGCATTTTAAAAACAATATTAGCAAGGTGGCTACTTTAATAGTAGCTGCTTTGTTATTTTTTTCATTTACTAGCGCTTATGTATTAAATGCTAGAGATTGGGGAAAAATTGAAAAAAGCACTAAAGCTCTTTTTAACACGGCTGACTTCAGCTTTTCAGAAATTAATACTATTTCTAAGTTTGGTACCACTCGGTTGTTTAAAATTGCTGATTTGGGTTATTTAGCTTTTGACCAAGCCCCATCCAAATTTCATAAGTTTGAATATTATATGATTTTTAGTGATAAAGGTGATGTTTTAAAGATAGAAGTGCTGAATTATAATGAAAATTATGGAGCTGAAATATGTAATAAAAGGTGGTTAAAACAATTTCAGAAGATTAATACTAGTTCTTTCTTAACTTATAATAATAGCATTGATGGTATATCAGGCGCGACACTTTCTGTGCAAAGCATAAGTGCTAATAGTTGGCAAGTAACCCAAAAATTAAAAACTCACCTTCAACTGAAATAATTTACTACTTTTGGTTTTATGATTAAAGATTATTTTTCAGGGCTCACTTTTGAAGAAAAACATATTCTAAAAGATAAAGGAACAGAAGCTCCTTTTACTGGAGAATATAATGAGCATTTTGAGGCCGGTATTTTTATTTGTCGTGCTTGTGATAACCCATTGTACGAATCCAATACAAAATTTAATTCGGGTTGTGGATGGCCTTCTTTTGATGATGAAATTGAAGGTGCAATTACTCATTATGAAGATTTAAGTGGTGGTCGAGTAAGAACAGAAATTTGTTGCAAAAAATGTGATGGGCATCTAGGACATGTTTTTGTAGGGGAACAAATTACTGCAAAAGATACACGCCATTGCGTAAATTCATTGAGCATACGTTTTAAATCCTATTCTAAGCTGCAAAGAGCAACTTTTGGAGCAGGTTGTTTCTGGTCAATTGAAAAGTTGTTTAAAGCAACTGAAGGAGTTTATCTTACTAGTGTTGGTTATATGGGAGGGGATACTGATAAGCCAACTTATAAAGAAGTCTGTACCGGAACTACCAACCATGTTGAGGTAGTTGACTTGTATTTTAATGCAGAAAAAGTTAGTTATTCTACTTTGCTCAATCTATTTTGGGCGAATCATAATCCAACGACTTTAAATAGGCAGGGGTTTGATAACGGAACGCAATATCGTTCAATTGTTTTTTATCATAATGAGCAACAACTGATTGAGGTTGAACAGTCAATTAAAGAACAGCAGGAAAATTGGGAAAATGAAATTGTAACTCAGGTAATGGATTCTTCAACCTTTTACAGAGCAGAAGAATATCATCAGAATTATCTGAATAAAAATAATTTAGGAAGCTGTAGAATTTAGATTTTTAGGTAAGTGAATACAAAAGGTTGTTCCTACTCCTTTTTTGGATTGCATAACAAAAATACTTCCCTTATGATATTGCTCAACTATTCGTTTAGAAAGAGAAAGCCCTAAACCCCATCCTCTTTTTTTTGAAGTTACTCCAGGTTTAAATATATTTTTAAGTATTGAACGATCAATTCCTCCTCCTGTATCTGCAATATTTAGGATAAGATTATTAGCATTTTCAGTAATTGAGATTTTAATTTCTCCCTTTCCCTTCATAGCATCAACTGCATTTTTTACTAAATTTTCTACTACCCATTCTAGTAATATACTATTTACTGGAATGATAATTTTTTTGTTTGGAAAATCAAGGGTAAATAAAGTATTGACAGGCATTCTAGATTTTAAGTATTCTACAGACTGACTAATTAACTGTACTACATCCGTCTCTCTCAATACTGATTTTGACCCAATTTTTGAGAATCGATCTGTAATAGTTTCTAACCTTTTAATATCTTTATCCATCTCAAAAACCATACTTTCTGTCCC
>JBLHGY010000214.1:0-3232 GCA_047616665.1 Polaribacter sp. | reverse complement strand
CTTTAGACAGGTCTTCAAAAGCTTCGGATGCTTTTTCGAAGTATTTATCTAGATTACCAGTTAATAGACTGGTGTTTTTTGTAAAAATTATTGTTTTAGATGAAATATATTTTAAGAAACTTTCTCTGTGCTCTTGTAAGGTTTTGTTTTCTACATTAGGAATAATAGCTGCTTTTTTCAACTTCTCTGTCGAGAGTTGGGTAGCCACGTCAAAACTTCTAATACTATCAATTTCATCACCAAAAAACTCAATTCGGTAAGGTTCATCATTAGAAAAAGAAAAAACATCTATAATTCCACCTCGAACAGAAAAGTCTCCTGGTTCTGTAACAAAATCTACCCGTTTAAACTTGTATTCAAACAAAATTTCATTTACAAAATCTAAAGATAAGTTTTCGCCAACTGTAACTTTTAAAGTGTTTTTCTCGAGTTCTTTTTTAGTAACAACTTTTTCAAATAATGCTGCTGGATACGTTACAATAATTGCTGGTTTTTGTTTAGAATTTATGCTATTTAAAACCTCCGATCTTAATAATATATTTGCATTATCTGTCTCTTCAATTTGATAAGGTCTTCTGTAAGAACCTGGATAAAAAAGCACATTTTTTTCTCCTAATAACTGCTCTAAATCATTCAAATAATAAGCAGCTTCTTCTTTATCATTAAAGACTAAGAGGTAGGGTTTTTCTGATTTCTTAAAAGTTTCTGAAATCGTAAAAGACAATGAAGAACCTACCAAATTCGATATTTGAAAATGGTTTTTTTCTTTTTGTAGCTGTGTAATTATCTGCGCAACATTCGCAGATATTTGATATTGATTTACAATGTTCTGGATACTCAACGCGCTAAGTTTTGTGCAAACGTAAGTTGTAAACTAATAAAAACCCATTATCTATTTTGATTTCTTGTAGTTTGCTATATATTTACATATTTTTAGTGAATATCATCGTTTAATAACCCAAGAAACATGAGAACTAAAGTTATAATTATTTTTTTACTTGCTTTTGCAATACATATAAAATCACAGAATAAACAGCAAAAATGGACTGCAGGAATTAGTTTAGCGGGTGCAAAGTACACTTTGGAGGCAGGTAAAATTGTAGGAGGTCAAGTAGCTTTTCAAGTTCCAAGGTTTAATATTTCTAGATATATGTTTCAAGGTCTAAGTTTAGATTTTGGTTTTGCCACTGCTTTAGGTGATACACAAACCTACACCACATTTGATGGGGCTTTTAGGTTTGATTTTGGACAGTCTAATTATAATACCGTTCCCTATATCTTAATTGGCGCCAGTGCTTTAAAAGGAAAAGTTATTACAGGTACCATGAATTTAGGGGTAGGAAATACTTTTTGGTTTTCATCAAAATACGGGTTGAATTTTCAATTAATCTACAAGTATTCGAGAGACATTATTCAATCTCAAAGATCTCATTTATATCCATCTCTGGGTTTAGTATATAGCTTTGGTGCTAGGAACTTAAATCCAAGAATTTGGCATGATTAATCAATATATGTAGTCAGAATATCTGTCATTTTCCTAGTATTATAAAGACCAGTTAACTGCGCATCTATTTCAAATACTGTATTTAAGATGATGGTTGTGGGGTATATAATTGTTTTTTTAATAGTTCCTAATTCGGCAGCTAATTCATGCATACCTGTATTTGTACCTGTAGGTTTGTATGTAAACATTTTTCCTAAAAAAGTAATGTCTTTTTTTTCTTCAGCATTTAATTTTACAAAGTAAAAGTTATCATTTAATAGTTTTATAACTTCTGTGTTTCTAAAAGTAGTTTTTTTCATTCCAAAGCAAATTTTACACCAATCTGTATAGAGAAAAATAAGTATCGGTTTTGGTGTTTGTTGCTGTAATTCCTCAACTTCTTCGAAAGTAAAAATATTTAAAACTTCTTTTCCCTTAAGCTCTTGAGCATAGATTGTAAAACATCCGAAGAAAATAAAAAGAAAAAGTAGTTTTTTTGTAAAATACATAACTCGTTTAGTAAGGTATTAAAAAAGTGTGAAACGAACTCCAGCAAAAGCTCTAATTCCTTGATTAGATGCGTATATGTAACTTGGGTCAAAAGCTTTTTCTGGGTTCAATTCTGTGTTTACCCCATTATCAAAAGGATTATCTGCACTATTAATGCTATTGGCTGCAGGCGTAAAGTTTAATAGGTTTTTAACGCCACCATAAATTTCCCAACTGTTGTTAAACTTTTTGCTTAATTGAACATTTTGAATGCTAAACCAAGGAGAATATTCATCTCTTGGGTCATTTTCACCTAATAAAGGCAAACGCATTGGTCCGTATATATTCCCTGTATAATCGATGCTGAAATTAGAACTAAATTTATAAGAAATAGACCAAACTCCGCTAAAACCTTCTGTAAGTAATTGTGTTCTTTTTATGTTATTTTCTGTTACAGAAACTTCCATTAAGGTTGCCCCGGCGTTTATAGCCAATCCGTTTGTAAATAAAACGTCTGTATTCAAGGAAATTCCTTGAGAAACTGAAGAACCTTCTAAATTGGCATATATAATTTTATTAGGATCTGTTTCGTAATCCGGTAAGATTCTATTATTGAAGTACGTATAAAAAGCACTTGCATCTATAGTAATAAAAGAATTCTCAGTATTTATTTTCTTTACATAATTAACGTTTGTATTCCAAGATGTTTCTGGATCTAATTTTCCATCAAATTCTACTGTTCTTGCACCAGTTAAAGCTGCGTGATCTTCTGTAAAAACATTTGCAACTCGAAATCCGTTTCCAGCACTTAGTCTTACAATATTAGATTTATCTCTAGAATTCCATTTATAATTTACCCTTGGTGAGAAGATATTTCCATGTATACTATTGTTGTCCCATCGAACGCCTAAAAGTAATTTTTTTCGAGCACTCAAACTTATTTCATCTTGGGCAAAAACACCGGGTAAATGAATTATTGATGGACTATTGTCAACACCATTCTCATTTAAAGTTGCAAATGTATTATCATCATAAAAAGTATAACGATACGCCGCACCTAATAATAAATCGTGTTTTTTGCCTAATTGTTTGTTATAAACTAATTGACCAAAACCAATTAACTGCTCTGCATCATAAGAAGTTTCTCCATAAAAAGAATCTTGATAATGCCCGTTTGCACTAAATTGAAAACTTAAATTTTCTGAAGTTGGTAATTCGTAGGTTCCAAAAGTTTCCCATCTATTTGTGTAAATACTTTCT
>JBLHGY010000213.1:0-3234 GCA_047616665.1 Polaribacter sp. | reverse complement strand
CGCTTTCTAGCACAAATACAACAGCAAAGAAAATTCTTAAAAGAAAATCTAAAATTAAATATTAAAGTTATTGGAATTGCAAATTCTAGAAAAATGTTTTTTGATAATGATGGAATAGATTTAGAAAACTGGAAAAAAAGCTTAGAAAATGGAGAACCAACAACCTTAAAAAGCTTTCATGAAAAAGTAATAGCATCCAATCATATTAATAGTGTTTTTATAGACAATACAGCAAATGAAGAAGTTTCTGAAGTATATGAAACTTATTTACGTGAAAGTATTTCTGTTGTAACCTGTAATAAAATTGCATGTGCTTCTAGCTTTGACAACTATAAAACACTCAAACAAGTTTCTAGGAAATACAATGCATCCTTTTTATTCGAAACAAATGTTGGTGCAGGTTTGCCAATTATAGATACACTTAAAAATTTGATAAACTCAGGAGATAGCGTCCATAAAATTCAGGCAGTACTCTCTGGAAGTTTAAATTTTGTTTTTAATAATTTTAACGACAAAGCTACATTTCATGATGTAGTTGCCGCGGCTCAAAAAGAAGGATATACAGAACCAGATCCTAAAATTGATTTAAGTGGTGTTGATGTTGCTAGAAAAATCTTAATTTTAGCGCGTGAAAGTGGCTATAAAATAGAGTTAGAAGATATTTCAAACAATTCGTTTTTACCGGAAGAGACCTTAAACACTAAAAATAATGAAGACTTTTACGCTTCTTTAACTAAAAATGAAGCGCATTTTCAAAACATCTATAAAGAAGCAAATGACAAAGATTGTCGATTAAAATACGTGGCAGAATTTATTAACGGAAAAGCAAATGTTGGTTTGCAGCATATTGCTTCAGACCATCCTTTTTATAATTTAGATGGAAGTGATAATATTGTTTTATTTTTCACAGATAGATATCCTGAAAATCCTCTAATAATAAAAGGCGCTGGTGCTGGTGCAGATGTAACTGCTTCTGGTATTTTTGCAGATGTTATTAGAATTGCAAATAAATAAGTATTTATTTCTCAGTAGTTTTACAGCTAGAAACTGACTATAACAACGACTGAGAGCTAAAACTAAACACTGAATAGAAAAAAATGAAGTATATAAAAATATTCGCCCCAGCAACCGTTGCAAATGTTTCTTGTGGCTTTGACTCTCTTGGTTTTGCTGTAGATGCTGTGGGAGACGAAATGACCTTTACAAAGACACCTGAAAAAGGAGTTCAAATAACTACTATTACTGGCGCTGATTTAACCTATAATATTGATGAAAATGTAGCAAGTGCTGTTACTAAAAAAATGCTACATACAGCCAATGCAGATTTTGGAATTGCACTAACTATTCATAAAGGTTTCTCTCCAGGAAGTGGTTTAGGAAGTTCTGCTGCCAGCGCTGCCGGTGCTGCCTTTGGTACAAATCAATTATTAGGAGATATGTACTCTAATTTAGAGTTGACAAAATTTGCCATGTTTGGTGAAAAGGTTGCATGCGGATCAGCAATTGCAGACAATGTTGCTGCTGCTATTTTTGGTGGTTTTATCTTGGTTAGAAGTTACGAACCTCTAGAAATTATAAAACTTCCCGTTCCTAATGAATTAAGAGTAGTTGCAATTCACCCACAAATAACCATAAAAACAAAAGATGCAAGAGATGTTTTGCCTACAAAGATTCCATTAAAAGATGCAGTTACGCAGTGGGCAAATGTTGGTGGTTTAATTAGCGGTTTGTACACAGATAATTACAATCTTATAAGCAACTCATTGGTAGATATTGTTGCAGAACCTGCAAGGAAATCTTTAATTCCGTTTTTTGACGATATTAAAAATAGTGCCACAAAAGCAGGTGCTTTAGGTGCAGGAATTAGTGGTTCTGGCCCTACAGTTTTCGCTCTTTGCGAAGGCGATACCGTTGCTAAAGCTGTATACAAAAGTATAGAAGAAAGTTATAAAAACACAGGAATCGATTTTGAAATATTTGTTTCAAAAGTAAGTCCAGAAGGAATAAAAATTATAAAATAGCTCTTAGTTTTAAGTATTTAATGAGCAGTTTCTGCTGCAACCAAACACTTAAAACTCAAAATTAAAAACTTAAAAAAATGAACTACTACAGTTTACACCATAAATCGCCAAATACAAGTTTTAAAAATGCTGTTATACAAGGTCTTGCAAAAGATAGAGGAATCTACTTTCCAGAGAATATAACACCACTTTCTAAAGATTTTATTGCCAATATTACCGAGTATACAAATCATGAAATTGCCTATGAAGCAATTAAACAGTTTGTTGGTGATGAAATTCCGACTAAAAAATTAAAAGAGATTATTAAAGAAACTATTTCCTTTGATTTTCCTTTGGTAAAAGTGGATGATAATATTGCTTCTTTAGAGCTGTTTCATGGCCCAACAATGGCTTTTAAAGATGTTGGAGCAAAATTCATGGCGCAGTGTTTAGCATATTTTAATAAAGGTAATGAAGAAGAGGTTACTGTTTTAGTAGCTACTTCTGGAGATACTGGCGGTGCTGTTGCAAACGGATTTTTAGGAGCAAAAGGTGTAAATGTTGTCATACTATATCCTTCAGGAAAAGTAAGTAATGTTCAAGAAAAACAATTGACTACTTTAGGTCAGAACATTACAGCATTAGAAGTAGACGGCGTTTTTGATGATTGCCAAGAAATGGTAAAAACGGCTTTCTTAGATGAAGATATTAAGAGAACTCTAACCTCTGCCAATTCTATAAATATTGCACGTTGGCTACCACAGATGTTCTATTTTTTCTTTGCTTATAAAGAATTACAAAAAAAGAATAAAGAGTTGGTTTTTTCTGTACCAAGTGGCAATTTTGGTAATATCTGTGCAGGAATTATGGCACAAAAATTAGGTTTACCTATCAAACATTTTGTGGCTTCTACCAATATAAATGACACTGTTCCTAATTATTTAGTAGCTGGTGTTTACAATCCGAAACCCTCTAAAGCAACTATTTCTAATGCAATGGATGTTGGGAACCCGAGTAATTTTATAAGAATTAGAGAATTATTTAACAACGATTTAGAAGCGCTTAAAAGTGCTTTCTCTTCATATAGCTTCTCAGATGCGGAAACGCGAGAGACCATGAAGAAAATCTATGGAGATTCTGGTTATGTTGCAGATCCGCATGGTGCTGTGGGTTATTTAGGTTTAAAAAAATACGGTTTAAAAGCAAATGAATTTGGTGTATTTCTAGAAACGGC
>JBLHGY010000212.1:0-3235 GCA_047616665.1 Polaribacter sp. | reverse complement strand
GGCGGACATATTTATCCAGCAATTGCAATTGCAAATGAGATAAAAGTACGGTACCCGAATGCTAATTTTCTATTTGTTGGGGCAAAAGATAAGATGGAAATGGAAAAAGTGCCACAAGCAGGCTACGAAATTAAAGGATTGTGGATTTCTGGAGTTCAAAGAAAATTGACCTTAGATAATCTATCATTTCCTTTTAAACTGATACATAGTTTATATAATGCATTAAAAATTATTAATAAATTTAAACCAGATATTGCTATTGGTACTGGTGGTTTTGCAAGTGGACCAACTCTTATAATGGCAGGTAGAAAAGGAGTACCAACGGTACTACAAGAACAAAATTCATACCCAGGAATAACAAATAAATTATTAAGTAAGAAAGCAAAAAATATTTGTGTTGCTTATGATCATTTAGAACGTTTTTTTCCTCTGGATAAAATTATAAAAACAGGGAATCCAGTTCGCCAAGATTTACTTTCAATTCATTCAAAAAAAGAAGATGGAAAAACTTTTTTTAAACTAGTAAAAAACAAGAAAACTGTTCTAATTTTAGGGGGAAGTTTAGGTGCAAGAAAAATAAATCAATTGGTAGAACGTAATTTAGACTTCTTTAAAAGTCAAAAAGTTCAGGTTATTTGGCAATGCGGAAAGTTCTACTTTGAGGAGTATCAAAAGTATAATACATTAGCACATATACAGGTGCATCAATTTATAAATAGAATGGATTTTGCATATGCTGCAGCAGATGTAATTATATCTAGAGCGGGTGCAAGTTCAGTCTCTGAATTGTGTATTGTAGGCAAACCGGTAGTTTTTATTCCTTCGCCAAACGTAGCCGAAGATCATCAAACAAAAAACGCAAAATCTATTGTAGATAAACATGCTGCTTTAATGATTAAAGAAGGTGATTTAGAGACGTTTCCAGTAGTTTTTGAATCGTTGATAAAAGACACGGGTAAACAAGAAAGCTTGTCACAAAATATAAAAGAATTAGCACTTCCTAGTGCAACAAAGGATATTGTTGATACTATTGAAAAATTATTAAAAAAGTGAATTTAAAAAATATACATAACATTTATTTTCTCGGAATTGGGGGCATAGGAATGAGCGCAATTGCTCGTTATTTTGCTTCAAATGGAAAAAAAGTTGCAGGTTATGACAAGACACCTTCTCCAATTACAAAAGAACTTGAGGAATTAGGTGTCGCAATTCATTTTGAAGATGCCGTAAAAAACATTCCAATTTCATTTTTAAATAAAGAAGAAACGTTGGTTGTTTATACACCGGCAATTCCAAAGAATCAAACCGAATTTAATTATTTTCTGGATCATAAATTCACCATTTTGAAGAGGGCAGCAGTTTTAGGTAAAATTACTGAAACTACTTTTTGTTTAGCAGTTGCGGGAACGCATGGTAAAACAACAACATCTTCTATTTTAGGCCATATTATGGCAGCCGTAAAAGCTACTTCTTTTTTAGGTGGAATTGCAGAGAACTATAATTCCAATTTAATTCTAGGGTCTGCGGAAATTAGTGTAGTTGAAGCTGATGAATTTGATCGTTCTTTTTTGCAGTTAAGTCCAAATATTGCATGTGTAACCTCTATGGATGCAGATCATTTAGATATTTATAAGAATATAGAAGCATTAAACGAATCGTTTGTTTCTTTTTCGAATAAAGTTTCAGATACTTTAATTATTGCAAAAGGACTGCCTCTAAAAGGGCTCACATATGCAATTGAAACAGCAGCAGATTATAATGCTTTTAATTTAAAAATAGAAAATGGTATCTATATTTTCGATGTAAAAACACCTACATCAGAAATTAAAAATATCGAATTTCATTTACCAGGGCGCCATAATGTAATGAATGCCTTGGCTGCTTTGGCCATGGCAGATGTGTATGGAATTTCTTTAGAGAATATCAAACGAAGCTTATCAACTTTTAAAGGTGTTCAACGCAGATTTTCATATAAAATTAAGACAACAGATTTTGTACTTATTGATGACTATGCGCATCACCCAATTGCCATAAATGCAGTAGAAAATTCAGTAAGAGAGATGTATCCAAATAAAGAAATTTTGGTAGTTTTTCAACCTCATTTATTTTCAAGAACAAGAGACTTTATAGAAGATTTTGCTGCTGCGTTATCAAAGTTTGATGATGTATTGTTATTGGATATTTATCCAGCAAGAGAAACTCCTATTGTTGGGGTAGATTCTAATTGGTTATTGAGTAAAATTGAAAATGAGCATAAAAAATTGTCACAAAAACACAATTTAATAAAAGATATTAAAAATTCTTCTGCTAAAGTAGTCGTAATGTTGGGTGCAGGAGATATTGGAGTGCTGGTAAATGAGGTTGCAAGTGAACTTTTAAAAGCACTAGAATATGAAGCTTAAAAGAGTTTTAAAATATTTGTTATTAGCTGGTTTAATTGGGGTTTTAGGCTTTTTGTACGGCTTTACTTCTAAGAGGAATAATGAAAAAAAAGTAACAAAAATTGAAGTAAAATTTGAAGCTGGAAACAACAATTTCTTAACACATGCAATGGTTGATAAATTGTTAATACAAAATAACAAAACAGTTGAAAACCAAGCAAAATCTGTACTAGATTTATACAGCTTAGAGCGCAGCGTATCTAGAAACCCTTATATAGAAAAAGCAGTGGTTTTTTTAACCATAGCTGGGGTAGTAAAAGCAACGATAAAACAACGTACACCAATTGCAAGAATTTTTTCTGGTAAAGATTCTTATTATGTTGATAAACAGGGTGTAAAAATGCCTTTGTCTGCTAATTATTCAGCAAGAGTGTTGTTAGTTTCGGGAGTTGAAAATGCAGAAGATATTCAAGTTATTTTACCTCTAATAGCAACTATTTTAAAAGATAGTTTTTTGCAAAAAGAAATCGTTGGGATTGTGAAATCTGCCGATGATACGTATGAGTTTTCTGTAAGAAGTGGAGATTATAAAATTAATTTCGGAAAATTAACAGAAATAGAATTGAAATTTAAGAAGTTAAAAGCGTTTTATAATACTACATTTAAAAATAAAATGATACAGGAATATAAAACGATTGAATTAAAATATCACAACCAAGTTGTGTGTACAAAATAAGTCGAAATGGAAAACAATAAAATAGCTGTTGGTTTAGATATTGGTACAACTAAAATTGTTGCCATGATTGGTCGTAAAAATGAATATGACAAAATAGAAGTTGTTGGTATTGGTAAAG
>JBLHGY010000211.1:0-3273 GCA_047616665.1 Polaribacter sp. | reverse complement strand
TTAGGGGTTAAAAATATTATGCACGTAATTTCTGTAGCAAGAAAAGTAATGGAAGACACGCCTCATGTAATGTTAGTGGCAGAAGGAGCAGAACAATTCGCAGTATCAAAAGGTTTTAAAAGAGAAAATTTACTAACAGAAGCTTCAAAAAAAGCTTGGGAAGCATGGAAAGTAAAAGCAGAATACAAACCCATTATTAATATAGAAAATCACGATACGATTGGTATGTTGGCGATTGATAAAAATGGAAATATTTCTGGTGCTTGCACTACAAGTGGATTGGCTTATAAAATGGCAGGTAGAGTTGGAGATTCCCCAATTATTGGTGGTGGTTTGTTTGTAGATAATGAAATTGGTGGTGCATCGGCAACTGGTTTAGGGGAAGAAGTTTTAAAAACGGTAGGTAGTTTTTTAATTGTAGAATTAATGCGACAAGGGAAATCTCCGCAAGAAGCCTGCGAAATCGCAATTGGTAGAATTGTAAACAAACCAGGTAAAGATTTTAAAAATTTTCAAGTGGGTTATATTGCCTTGAATAAACAAGGAGATACTGGAGCATATTCAATTCATGAGTGGTTTAGTTACAATCTATTCAAAGACGGAGATAATAAAAATATTAAATCAGATTATTTTAACAAGGTATAATTCTGATAAGGTTTTTAGTTAATAAATTCTACCATAATTATTTCGAATTTTTAATGCATTAATTACTTTCTTTTTTTTTATTTCTTTATAAAATTTTCAATATTTCTTTTGAAAATTACTAAGATATCTTGTCTTTTGTTTTTTTTAATGGTAATTTAAATCTAATTTTAGACTTCAAAAACAATACATTAAGTGCTGTTTTTAATGTAAAATATTGATTATCATAGTTTTATATAAAAAACACACCAAACAAAGTTATACAATGAGAAAACACTTACATACAGTAAATATATTATTTGTGCTTTTCATTACATCGCTAAATTGCTATACACAAGAGGTGCCGCCAGTGAGCGTTTTTAATACGGAAGACTACGGAGGTGGTAACCAAAATTGGTCTATTTCTCAGGCAACCAATAAATATATTTACGTAGCAAATAATAAGGGTTTGTTGGAGTATAATGGAGAGAAATGGTGGTTATACCCAACACCTAATGAAACTATTATGAGATCTGTAAGGTGCATCGGAAATCAAATTTTTACAGGTTTTTTTAGAGATTTTGGTTTTTGGGAAAAAGACGAATATGGTTTCTTAGAATTTACTTCTATTGTTGCGCAAAAAGGAATAAAAATGTTCGAAGATGAACAGATCTGGGAAATTATCGAATTAGATGGTTGGGTTTTATTTAAGTCGTTACAAAGAATTCATTTATATAATTTAAAAAATAAAACTTTAAAAACTTTAGAAGGTAAGGGAGTATTAACTAAAATTTCAAAGGCAAATGGTGTTGTTTATTTTCAAGATTTAGAAAAAGGATTGTTTAAAATAGAGAATGGTAAACCTTTATTAGTCTCTGACGATCCAATTTTAAAAAGGTTTACTTTAAAAGAAATTTTTTATAAAAATGAAAAAATATTTTTATTAACAGATCAAAGAGGTTTTTATTTTTTAGAGCATAATAAACTGAAAAAATGGGAAATACCTGCGAACGCTTATTTAAAAAATAAAACAATATATAGTGCAGAATTTCTTAGTGATGGCAATATGGCTTTAGGTACCATTTCTAATGGTGTTGCTTACATAACAGATTCTGGTGTGTTAAGTTCGCAATTAAATCAAAATTTAGGACTAAGTAATAATACTATACTTTCTGTTTTCGAAGACTTTGATAAAAATATTTGGCTTGGTTTAGATAACGGAATTAACCTTGTAAATTATGCGTCACCTTTAAAGATATTTATAAATCAAAAAGATTTTTTAGGTACTATCTATACTTCTGTCATTTATGATGGTTTCCTTTATTTGGGAACAAATCAAGGGTTATTTTATAAAAAACAAAATTCTAAGCAACCATTTACACTTATTGAAAAGACGCAAGGGCAAGTTTGGAGCTTGAAAGTGATTGATGATACATTGTTTTGTGGGCATGATGAAGGAACTTTTATAATAAAGAATAGAAAGGCAGCGTTAATTTTTAATGCACAAGGAACTTGGGATTTTGTGCGTGTAAATGCTAATTTAATTATTCAAGGAAATTACGATGGTTTGTATGTTTTAGAAAAAGAAAAAAATAGCTGGCGCTTGCGAAACAAAATTGAAGGTTTTAAGAATTCTGCTCGGTTTTTTATTGTTTTAGATAATAAAGAAATTTTTGTAAATCATGAATATAAAGGAGTTTATAAACTGAAGATTGATGATTACTTTAGAAACGTTTTAAAAACTAAAAAAGACACTTCAGTGCAGAAAGGGATTCATTCAAGCATATTAAAACATAAAAATGATGTTTTTTATGCTTCTAAAAAAGGTGTTTTTAAATACGACTTTGATGAAAGTTTTTTCAAATTAGATACTGTGTATAGTTCCTTAATTCCAGAAGATGTATTTGTTTCTGGAAAATTGATTTTAGATGAATATGCTAATAAGTTGTGGTCTTTTACAAGTAAAGGACTAAGGTTTTTAAACCCAGGTAAGCTTAGTGACAAAGCAACTTTAGAAATGATTCCTATTAAAAAATCTTTATTTAAAGGACCTTCCGGTTTTGAAAATATTATTCATTTAGAAAATAAAAAATACCTAATAGGCACTATTAATGGGTACTTAATAGTTGATTTAAATAAGATTGGCGCTCCTGATAATTTAGAAATAAGTATTACTCAGGTGCTTAATCATGAGTTAAATAAGCCATCTAAAAATATTCGGTTAAATAGAAGTACAACTTTTAAGAATACAGAAAATAGTTTGGAGTTTTACTATAGTGTTCCTAATTTTGATAATACATCAAATATTATGTACCAATATAAGCTTGAAGGATATCATAAAAACTGGAGCGATTATAGTGATTCCAATTCTATTTTATTCGAAAACTTGCCTTTTGGAAAGTATACCTTTAAAGTAAGAGCTTTAGTGGCCGGTGGCTTAACTAATAATATTTCTGAGTTTGAATTTAATATTGAAAAGCCTTGGTTTTTATCAAATATTGCAGTTATTGCGTATGTTTTAATCATGCTTTGTTTAATCTTTACATGGTATATACTTTCTAAAAGATATTACAGTAGAAAACAAGAGAAGTTTTTATTTCGAGCACAAAAAGAATTAGAATTAAAGGAGTTAGAGAGTTCTCAGAAAATTAT
>JBLHGY010000210.1:0-3301 GCA_047616665.1 Polaribacter sp. | reverse complement strand
TTAAGACCTGCTTGGGTTGTTGACTTCCCGATGTTTGAAAAAACAGAGGAAGGCAGATGGACGTTTACGCACAATCCTTTTTCTATGCCAGCAATCTATGACTTAGAGAAGCATATGAAGGGAGAAGAAGAAGCGATCGGAACTATTATAGCGCAGCAATATGATTTAATCTTAAACGGTTTTGAAATTGGTGGTGGTTCTGTGCGTGCACATAAATCAGAAATTCTAGAAGCAACCTATAAAAATATGGGGTATAACAAAGAAGAGATGATGAAAAGTGTTGGCACTATGCATAAAGCGTTTCAATATGGTGCACCGCCGCACGGAGGAATTGCTTGGGGTGTTGACCGCTTAATGATGATTTTAGAAAAGAAAGCATCTATAAGAGAGGTAATGGCGTTTCCAAAAACAGGTTCGTCAGAAGATTTATTATTCAATGCGCCCTCAATTTTGTCGGATAAAAAGGTAGAAGAAATGAATGTTCGCATTCTTCGAAAATAAATTTAAACACAAGAAACAGAAGTATCATAAATAATCTAGTATAAAGGTTGTCTAATTTAAAAATCTAACCTATTTTTGTTCTCAAATGAATATAATAACAAAAAATACATGGTGGTGGAACTCTCTTAATTAATAAGTGAGAACTAACCTATATTTAAAATATAAAAAAGGCTTATCTCACGATAAGCCTTTTTCAATTCTATAAAATGAAGCATATACATTTCAAAACAATTCATAAAACAAAGATTGCAGACACTATAACGCCTGTGGGCTTGTATTTGCGGTTTAGAGACCAATATGCTAACACGCTTTTACTAGAAAGTTCAGATTATCACAGTAAAGAAGAGAGTTTTTCTTTTATTGCTATTGAACCAATAGTGAGTATGAAAGTAGACGACTATCAGTTTACAGTTTCGCATAAAGGTATTCAAACTGAGCACCAACCAATTGATAAAAACTTTTATCAATTATTTGATAAATTCACGAATTCTATAGCATTAGATTGCCCAGCAGAATTAAAATCCTTTAACGGTTTGTACGGGTATACAACGTTCGATTCCGTTCAGTATTTCGAAAACATAAAATTCACAAATAAGAAAGCACCCTCTGCCATTCCAGAAATGCAATATAGTTTCTATCGATTTATTATTGCCATTAATCATTTTAATGATGAAATGACCTTGATAGAAAACATAGAAGAAGGCACAGAATCTCGTATTAAAGAGGTGCAAACCATTATAGATGCGCAAGCGTTTAATACTCAGAAATTCGAAATCGTAGGAGAGGAGACTTCAAATGTTACTGGAGAAGAATTTAAAGAATATGTACGGAAAGCAAAATCACATTGTAAAAGAGGTGATGTTTTTCAATTGGTCCTATCACGCCAATTTCAGCAAGAATTTAAGGGAGACGAGTTTAATGTATATAGAGCATTGCGTTCTATTAATCCTTCACCTTATTTGTTTTATTTTGATTATGGAAGCTTCAAGTTAATGGGCTCTTCGCCAGAAGCACAGATTAAAATTTCAGAAGGTAAAGCAACGATTAATCCAATTGCCGGTACGTTTAGAAGAACGGGTGATATGGCAAAAGATCTAAAATTAGGTAAGAAATTATCTGAAGATAAAAAGGAAACTGCGGAACATGTAATGTTGGTAGATTTGGCGCGTAATGATTTAAGCAAGCATGCGGATAATGTGACTGTGGAGGTATTTAAAGAAGTGCAATATTTTAGCCACGTAATTCATTTAGTTTCTACTGTTCGAGGAAAAATTAAAGGCAATCCGATTGAAATTGTTGGAGATACGTTTCCGGCAGGAACCTTAAGTGGTGCTCCAAAATATAAGGCAATGGAACTGATTAATAAATATGAAAATCAGACACGTGGTTTTTATGGCGGTGCAGTTGGTATTATTGGGTTAGACGGTTCTGTTAATTTGGCAATTGCCATTCGCTCTTTTGTAAGTAAAAATAATGTATTGTATTCGCAGGCTGGTGCAGGAATAGTGATTCATTCAGACGAAGCAAAAGAATTACAAGAAGTAAATAATAAGCTAGCAGCATTAAAGAAAGCGTTGTTTTTAGCTGAGGATATTTAAAAAATAGCTTTTTGTTTTTCGCAGTTAGCATTTCGCTAAAAACGAAGAATCAAAAGCCAAAAACTTTTAAAATGAAAATATTAATTTTAGACAATTACGATTCCTTTACCTACAATTTAGTCCATATGGTGGAGAAAATTACAGGGAATTTTCCTGTAGTTTTTAGAAACGATGAAATAAGTATTGAAGCCGTAGGAAATTATGATGTGATTATGCTGTCTCCAGGACCTGGTATACCAGATGAAGCAGGAATTTTAAAAGACGTAATTAAAAGATATGCAGGTATTAAACCAATCTTCGGAGTGTGTTTGGGTTTGCAAGCAATTACAGAAGTTTTTGGCGGAACCATCATCAACTTAGAAGATGTGTTTCACGGAGTGGCAACAGAAATGCGTATTACAGATAAAGATGCTGTTATTTTTAAAGATGTTCCAGAAACATTTTTAGCAGCGCGTTACCATTCTTGGGCAGCTACAGATGAGGGGTTTCCAGAAGAAATTCAAGTAACAGCAAGAGATGAAGATGGTTTGATTCAAGCAATTCAACATAAAATATTTCCAATTTCGGCAGTTCAGTTTCATCCAGAATCTATTTTAACAGATGTTGGAGAACAGTTATTGAGAAACTTTATAAATAGTGTTAAAAAGTAATAAAGTAAAGAGTTTATAGAGTTTAGCAATAACTTTGCATTAGCTCCTCATTACTTTCAAATTTTTAGAATTTAATTCAAATGAAAGCAATTTTAAACAAGTTATATAAGCACGAGAGATTGTCTAAATCTGAAGCAACACAGGTCTTAAAAGACATTGCATCAGAACAATACAATGCGGCTCATTTAGCTTCATTTATGACGGTCTTTATGATGCGTCCTATTACAGCAGACGAACTTTCTGGTTTTAGAAATGCATTGAAAGAATTGTCTATAAAAGTAGATTTATCAGCTTACAATACTATTGATATTGTTGGGACTGGTGGAGATGGCAAAAACACTTTTAATATTTCTACACTAACTTCATTTATTGTTGCAGGAACAGGACAAAAAGTAGCAAAACACGGCAATTACTCTGTCTCTTCGCAATCTGGTTCTTCAGATATGTTAGAAAGTTTTGGATATAATTTCACAAATGATGAAAGTGTATTGAGAGAACATTTAGAGAAAGCAAATATTTGTTTTTTACATGCACCAAAATTTCATCCGGCAA
>JBLHGY010000209.1:0-3304 GCA_047616665.1 Polaribacter sp. | reverse complement strand
AAATGAAGCACATAAAACCCTTTTTCTAAAGTGATTTCATCTAAAGAACTTTCTCCGACATTTTTAAACATACATTTCTTAATTTTTCAACTTCATTCTATTTAGATTCATTCTATATAAATTGAATATAAAGCACTATTTACTCAACAAAAATAAGGGTTTTAAAGCTTTTATCAAAATTAAATACTTAAAATACATACAACGTTATTAAAAGTTCTTTGAGCGACATTTTTATCTTAATGAAGTTTTTACTTTTGTGGCTTCCTAGAGAGATATGAAAGAATCCGGCCAGAACCATTTTTACAATATTGGAGTAAGTTACAAAAAAGCAGATGCAGAAATGCGTGGAAAATTTTCTGTATCTAAAGAAAATCAAAAAGCACTTTTAGTTGCAGCCAAAGAAAAAGGGATTTCTGCTATTTTTATAATCTCTACTTGTAATAGAACTGAAATTTTTGGCTTTGCAAATAGGCCTTGTTTATTGATTGAATTGTTATGCGATTTTTCTGAAGGTACCGTAAAAGAGTTTAATACGATTTGTAATATACAGAAAGATCAAGAAGCAATAAGTCATTTATTTAAAATAGGTACGGGTTTAGAAAGTCAGATCTTAGGTGATTATGAAATTGTAAGTCAATTGAGACACTCTTTTAAATTAGCTAAAAAACTAAAAACAACAAACGGATATATTGAGCGTTTAGTAAATGCTGTTTTACAGGCAAGTAAACGTGTAAAGAATGATACAAAGCTTAGCTCGGGAACAACTTCTGTTTCTTACGCGGCTGTGCAATATATTATCAAAAATTTACCAGATTACAATTCTAAAAATATTTTAGTTTTTGGTTTGGGTAAAATGGGGAAACATACTTGCAAGAATTTAGCAGAATACACTAAAAATAAGCAAGTTTGCCTCATCAATAGAACAGAAGAGAAAGCCATTCAGTTTGTAAAGGAGCATGCTTCAATTCGTAAGTCTGTAATAGCAAACTTAGTTGAAGAGGTAGCAAATGCAGATGTATTAATTGTTTCTACTGGTGCAGAAAAACCAACGATTACGAGAGAACATATAGCAAATAATAAAGAGATTTTAATCTTAGATTTGTCAATGCCAGAAAATGTAGCAAAAGAGGTTACTCATTTTAAAGGTGTTTCTTTAGTAAATGTAGATCAACTTTCTAAAATTACAGATGAAACTCTTGCCGTTCGTCAGCAAGAAATTCCGTTTGCAGAAGAAATTATAGAAACTCATAAAGAAGAATTTAATAGCTGGTTAAATGATAGAAGATTTACACCCGCAATTGCTGCGCTAAAAGAATCTTTAGAGCTTATTAAAAAAGATGAAATTAATTTTCAGAAAAAGAAAATTGTAAATTTCGATGAAAACCAAGCAGAAATATTAACTTCACGATTCATACAAAAAATTACTACTCAGTTTGTTAAGCATTTAAAAGACGAAGAAACTTCTGTTGCAGAAAGTATAGAGGTTATTCAGAAAGTTTTTCAATCATAATTAATACTCCATGCAAAAAATAATAAGAATAGGTACTCGCGAAAGTAAATTAGCACTTTGGCAAGCAAATAAAGTACGTGCAGAATTAGCAGAATTAGGGTATGAATCTGTTCTAGTACCTATAAAATCTACAGGAGATATCGTTTTAGATAAACCCTTGTATGAGTTGGGTGTTACAGGAATTTTTACCAAAAATTTAGACATCGCGATGCTTAATGGTGCTATTGATATTGCCGTACATTCCTTAAAAGATGTTCCAACGGCTTTACCTGAAGGTATTGTTCAAGCAGCAGTTTTAAAACGTGGGAATTATAATGATGTTTTAGTTTTAAAAGGCAATGAAGAATTTTTTGGAGAAGAAAAAGGATTAATTGCTACAGGAAGTTTGCGAAGAAGAGCCATGTGGTTAAACAGGTATCCAACTCATAAAGTAGAAGATTTAAGAGGAAACGTTCAAACACGTTTAGAGAAACTAGAAGACAGTGAAACTTGGAATGGAGCTGTTTTTGCCGCTGCAGGATTAGAAAGATTAGGAATTACTCCTGAAGATACAGTAGACCTTCCGTGGATGATTTCTGCACCAGCACAAGGTGCAATTATGATAGCTGCATTAGAAAATGACGACTTTTGTATGGATGCTTGTGAACAGTTGAACCATCAAGAAACGAAGGTTTGTGTAGGTGTAGAACGTGAGTTTTTACGCTTGTTAGAGGGTGGTTGTACTTCTGCAATTGGTGCCTTAGCTTATGTTGATGCAAGAACCGAAGAGGTTAACTTTAAAGCAGTTTTATTAAATAGAGATGGTTCTAAAAAAATTAGAGTCGCAAAAACCGCAAAATTAGGAAGTCATAAGTTTTTGGCCAAAGATTGTGCAGATTATATAATTAATAGAGGTGGTAGAGCTTTAATGCAAGAAGACGAAAGCGATGCTACAAAAGTGGCTTCTGTGTATTCCACTAAGAAGCTTTCTGAACTTCAAAAAGAAACTTTATCTGCTGCGATTGGCATAGAAGATAGTGATTTTATTAAAATGCGTTTTAATAGAATACCGGCAAAAGTAATGAAGAATCAGCATGATAATGTCTTAATTACCAGTCAAAACGGAGTAGAAGCAATTTTAAATTCTTTTACTAAAGAAGAAATTAACTTTAAAAATATTTTTTGTGTTGGTAGAAGAACCAAAAAATTCATTGAAAATAGAATTGGTAAAGTTACATATGTAGCCAAAAATGCTTTAAAACTAGCTGAATACATTTCTAAAGAAACTGAAATTAAAAAGGTTTCTTATTTTTGTAGTGATGTAAGATTAGATGTTTTACCAACATATTTGCAAGCACACGATATTGTTGTAAATGAAGTGGAAGCATATAAAACAATGATAAATCCAATAAAAATAGATGCTGCTTTTACTGGAGTTTTGTTTTACAGTCCTTCTGGAATTGATAGTTATTTAGAGAAGAATACAACAGATAAGGTTGCTTTTTGTATCGGAGAAACTACCGCATTAGAGGCAAGAAAACACTTTGATAAAGTAGAAGTAGCAAATATGCCTGATGTAGAAAGTGTTTTAGAATTGGTAAATATGTATTATTCCAATCCAAACCTTTCCTAAGGTAATGTTAGGGTAATCAAATTTTTAGACTTTATGAATAGAACTCGTAGATTAAGAAAACAAGAAGGAATTAGAAGGTTGGTTAAAGAAACTAAACTTTCTGTAGACGATTTTGTATATCCGCTTTTTATTGAGGAAGGAGAAAATATAGAAACAGAAATTGTCTCTATGCCAGGTATCAA
>JBLHGY010000208.1:0-3319 GCA_047616665.1 Polaribacter sp. | reverse complement strand
TAAAATAAATAGTTGTCTGTTAAAAATTTATTCCTAAATTCACTTTAGATTTTAAACCCCAAATCTTCAAAGTAATTTATGCCATATACAGCGACCATAGAAGAAGAAAATAAGGAAATTGCAAGCAGGTATAAAGATTTGCTAAAAGGTACGTATGAAATTTTGTCTGTAGCAGATAAAAAACTCATAAGAAAAGCTTTTGAAATTGCTGTAGATGCACATTCTAGCCAGCGAAGAAAAACTGGTGAACCTTATATTTTTCATCCAATAGCAGTAGCTAAAATTGTAGCTATGGAAATTGGTTTGGGTGCAACTTCTATTGCTGCAGCTTTGTTGCACGATGTTGTGGAGGATACTGAGTATACCTTAGATGATATGGAGCAGTTGTTTGGAGAAACAGTTGCTAGAATTGTAAACGGTCTTACAAAAATTTCTCGCTTAAATAAAGAACAAGACGCTTCTATACAAGCAGAGAATTTTAGAAAAATGCTCTTAACATTAAATGATGATGTGCGTGTTATTCTAATAAAAATTGCAGACAGATTGCACAACATGCAAACTATGGATGCAATGCCTGCGCACAAACAAGTAAAAATAGCTTCAGAAACACTATACATTTATGCCCCGTTAGCACACCGTTTAGGCCTCTATAATATTAAAACAGAACTAGAAGATTTAGGATTAAAGTACACAGAACCAGAAGTTTATAATGATATTATTACCAAAATAAAAGAAAGTAAAGAAGAACAACAAAAATATTTAAAAACCTTTGCAGAGACCCTAAAGACGGGCTTAGACAAAGAAAACTTTACCTATGACATAAAAGGACGTTTTAAATCTATTTATTCTATTCGTAGAAAAATGCGGAAGCAAAACGTAACTTTTGAAGAGGTATATGATAAGTATGCTATTCGAATTATTTACGCACCTACTTCAGATGACGATAAATTTGATGCATGGAAAATTTATACCATCGTAACAGATTATTTTAAACCCAACCCAACAAGATTAAGAGATTGGATTTCGCAACCAAAAACTACAGGCTATGAAGCCTTGCATATTACTGTTGTAGGACCAGATGCACAATGGGTAGAAGTACAAATTCGTTCTAGTAGAATGAACGAAATTGCAGAAAGAGGCTATGCTGCTCATTTTAAATATAAACAAGGTGAAAATAACAACCCCGAAAATGGTTTAGAATCTTGGTTAAATCGTTTAAAAGAGTCTTTAGAAAATCAGAGTTTAAACGCCGTAGATTTTGTGGAAGAGTTCAAGTTAAACTTGTATTCTAAAGAGATTTATGTGTTTACACCTAAAGGCGAATTAAAATCATTGCCAAAAGATGCTTCTGCCTTAGATTTTGCATTTACGGTGCATACAGATGTAGGATTAAAATGCAGAGGTGCTAAAGTAAATGGTAAGCTAGTACCTTTAAGTCATACTTTAAAAAGTGGAGATCAAATAGAAGTAATAACCACGGCAAACAACAAACCAAATGCCAGATGGTTAGATTTTGTAATTACAGCTAGAGCAAAAACAAAAATTAGAGCTGCTTTAAAAGACGAAGAAAAAAAAATTGCAGAAGAAGGAAAAGCAATTTTAGCAAGGAAATTACGTCATTTAAAAATACCCTATAACGAGAAAACAATTAATGAGCTTGTTGGTTTCTTTAAGATTAGAACTAGTTTTGATTTGTTTTTTAGAATTGGAAATGGCGCCATAGATAACAAAAACTTAAAAGCCTTTGTTGCACAAAGAAATAGTACTATTTTAAATTTCTTTAAAACCAAACTAAGAAGAGCTCCTAGTAGCAAAGAAATGATAGAAACAGATGAAGTTTCTAACAGCTATGATGCTTTGGTATTTGGTAAAGAAGAAGAAAAATTAGATTATACATTATCTAAATGCTGCGCTCCTATTCCTGGAGATACTGTTTTTGGTTTTTTAACCATTAATGAAGGCATCAAGATTCATAAAAAAAATTGTCCGAATGCAATTTCTTTACAATCTAATTATGCATACAGAATTATGCAAGCAAAATGGATAGACTCTACAAAACAAGATTTTAAAGTAATTTTACATATTAGTGGTGTAGACAATCAAGGCATCATTAATGACCTAAGTAGAATTATTTCCAATAATATGGGGGTATTTATCAACAGTATAAACTTTGCTGGTAATGAGGGTATATTTGATGGTAAAATAAGCCTAAGTGTTAAGAATAGCGCACAATTAAATAAATTAATGAAAAGCATTCAGAAAGTAGATGGCGTAAAAAAAGTAGATCGTGTTAATAGTTTATAAACATCCTACTAAAAAATACCTAATTTATTAAGAAATAACTGTAAATTTGTTTTTTGTAAAACATAAGATAATGAGTAACTCTCTTGAGAATCAAGACGTAGTAAAAAAAGTATTTACCTCTTACTTAGAAGAAAATAAGCACAGAAAAACACCTGAGCGATATGCAATTCTCCAAGAGATATACGATGCAGATGAACATTTTGATATAGAGTCTCTATATATTAAGATGAAAAACAAGAACTACAGAGTTAGTAGGGCTACATTATACAACACTATCGAAATCTTATTAAATTGTAACCTTGTTAGAAAACATCAATTTGATGGGCAGTCGATGGCTCGCTATGAAAAAAGTTACTTCGATAAAAACCATGACCACGTAATCTTTACAGATACTGGTGAAGTAAAAGAGTTTTGTGATCCCCGCATTCAAATTATCAAGAAAACAATTGAAGATATCTTTAATATCGATATTCAAAATCACTCTCTTTATTTCTACGGAACAAAAAAGAAAGAATCATAATTAACAAACAACACAAACAACACTCCCAAATTTTGGGAAACAAATTAAACAACTAATGGCTGTAGATTTATTACTCGGATTGCAATGGGGAGACGAAGGAAAAGGTAAAATTGTAGACGTATTAACTGGTAACTATGATATCATTGCGCGCTTTCAAGGTGGACCAAATGCAGGACACACATTAATTTTTGACGGACACAAACATGTTTTACATACAATTCCTTCGGGGATTTTTCATAAAACAGCTTTAAACGTTGTTGGAAACGGTGTAGTGATAGATCCCGTAATCTTTAAAAAAGAATTAGAAAATTTAGACAAACATAAAGTTGATTATACTTCTAAATTATTAATTTCTAGAAAAGCACATTTAATTTTACCAACGCATAGACTATTAGATGCAGCCTCTGAAACTTCAAAAGGAAAAGCAAAAATTGGTTCTACTTTAAAAGGAATTGGTCCAACTTATATGGACAAGACTGGTAGAAACGGAATGCG
>JBLHGY010000207.1:0-3320 GCA_047616665.1 Polaribacter sp. | reverse complement strand
AACTGTCATATGTAGTAGGTAATTCTGGTTGGTTTCCAACATATGATATAAGAGCAAAAAATATAAATGAACCCATAGAAATTATTTACAAAGCAAATATTAAACAAGACACCAAAATTGATTGGAATAATGTAAAATTAAATTTATCATCTGCAAATCCAAATATTTCTGGAGTTGCCCCAGAATTGAAAACTTACTTTTTAAATTACAATACATTACCTCCTACTTATAATCTTACATCAAATCAAATTAAGGGAAAAGTCGTAGATGAAAAACAGCTACCCATTCCTGGAGTTAATGTTATTGTAAAAGGTACAACTATTGCTACCAGTACAGACTTTGATGGAAATTATTCAATTACAATACCAAATAATACAAGCCAATTAGAATTTTCATTTATTGGTTATCAAAGACAGACACTACCAATAACAAGCTCTAATTTAAATGTTTACTTAAAAGAAGATAATCAATCATTAGATGAAATTGTTGTCGTTGATTATGGAAGAAGAAAAAAAAAATCAGCTAGGAAAGTTTTACAAGCGAAAGTTGCAGGTTTAAAAATAAGAGGAGCTAGTAGTTATCAAATTCCTTCTGAGCAAGTTGTAAAACAAACAACCGTTGCTTTTGAAATTGAAATTCCATATTCTATAAAATCTGATAATAAAAGTTATTCTGTCGATATGGTAAATTACAATTTACCAGCAAAATATAAATACTTCTGTGTTCCAAAAATTGATAAAGATGTATTCTTGATTGCAAATATTTCCGATTGGGAAAAATATAATTTACTTGAGGGAGAAGCAAATATTTTTTTCGAAGACACTTATGTAGGGAAAACATTATTAGATATTAGGTACGCAACCGATACATTACAGATTTCACTTGGTAGAGATAAAAATATTTCAGTAAAAAGAGAAAAAGTAAAAAACTTTACAACAAAGCAATTTATTGGAAGTAAAAAAGAGGAATCAAGAGTTTGGACAATAAATGTAAAAAATAATAAAAATCAAAAAATAAATATGCTGATTTTTGACCAAGTACCAGTCTCAACACTTGAAGAAATTAAAGTAGCTGTTTTTGAGCTTTCTGGAGCAAAACACAATATCGAAACAGGAGAAATTAAATGGGGGCTTTCAATTGAACCTAATGAGAATAAAAAAATTGAATTAAAATATTCAATTAAATACCCTAAGAATCGCAATTTGGTTATAGAATAAAAAATAGGTGCAACTACGTATATAATTAATTGCTAGAAACACGCAACAAACCATATATAACAAGGTTGCCAACCATTAGAAAAAAATTTCGAATGAAAGAATATTTCCTACTTCAATTTAAAATGCTAAACAGAAAAATGATTGATTTCGGACTTCCTCTTTTGATTGGATATGCACTTTTGCTATTTGTATTTGTTTTACTTTCCAATTATCTATTTGGAAAAACTGAATTTGCTGTTTATGCTTATGGACTAATTGCATTCAGTTTCGTTTCAATATTAAGTGAACCTAGAAGGAATGATTTTTTAAAATCTGTATATAATAAATACAATTACAAAAAATTGAGAATATTAGAAAACATTCTTTATTGTTTGCCTTTTACGCTCTTTTTAATTTATAAGAAGCAATTTATATTTTCTATCATAATAAATTTCTTTGTAGTTCTTATAACGTTATTTAACTTCAGTACAAATCTAAATATAACAATCCCTACACCATTTAGCAAAAATCCATTTGAATTTACTGTTGGCTTTAGAAAGACATTTTATGTTTTTCCAATTGCTTATTTCTTAACTTATATTTCAGTATCAGTTGGAAATTTTAACCTTGGTGTTTTCTCTATGCTATTAATTGGAATTACTTGCTTTTCCTATCATTCAAAAACAGAAAACGAATATTTTGTTTGGAATTACAATTTATCCTCAAAAGAATTTTTATTAAAAAAAACGAAAACGTGCTTAACTTATTTTTCAATTTTAAGCTTACCAATTATAATTTCTTTGGGGATTTCATTTTTTAATCAAATAAATATTTTAATCGTTTTTATTCTTTTAAGTTATGCCTATCTCACGGCAATAATTTTTGCTAAATATTCATCTTTTCCAAATGAAATGAGTTTGTCACAAGTAATTTTAATTGGATTAAGTTTTATGTTTCCACCAATACTTTTAATATTTATTCCTCTTTTTTATTCTCAATCTATTAAAAAATTAAATACCATTTTAAATGATTAAAATTGAAAAATTATCAAAGTTTTATGGTAAAAATCAAGTTCTAAATTCAATTGATTTAGAATTTGAGAAAGGAAAAATATATGGCATTGTTGGAGAAAACGGAGCAGGAAAAACAACGCTATTTAGATGTATTTCAGGACTTGAAAATTATAAGGGAAATATCTCATCTGACGTTACTAAATTAAAAGACCATTTAGGGCTTTTATTAACAGAACCATTCTTTTTCTCTAAAATTACCGGAAAAGAATATATACAACTGCTTGCCAACACAAGAGAAATAGAACTATCTAATATTGAGAACAAAAATATATTTGATTTACCTTTAAATCAGTACGCTTCTACTTATTCTACAGGAATGAAAAAGAAATTGGCTTTAACCGCGATTCTTTTACAACAAAACGATGTTTTTATTCTGGACGAACCTTATAATGGCGTTGATATACAAAGTAATTTAATTATAACTGAAATTATAAAAAGATTTAAAGAATTAGAAAAAACAGTAATTATTTCTTCTCACATATTTTCAACTTTAGCGGATACTTGTGATGAAATTTATTTAATGAAAAACGGAGAAATTATAAAGAAAGTAAAACAAGCAGATTTTAATAATCTCGAAAAGGAAATGAAAGAATTTACAATCGGAAATAGAATTGACAAACTTGAGTTGAAATAAATAACGTTTGGCAACACCGAATATAATTTACTGCCAACTTACGAAACTCTTCGCGGACTTTCTTGGAGGGTAATTATTTACTAAGTTTATGGCTTAAAAAACGCAACAAACCATATAGAACAACGTAGCCAATTGAAAATAAGAAAAAAATATTATGAAATTTACAACAATTTATTTAGAAGAAAATATTATTGAAATCCACAATTCGTTTTTAGGAAAAGAAACTATTAAAGTTGATAATAAAATTGTATCTGAAATACGTTCCTTTTTTGGTGCAGAACATAATTTTAAAATAAATGAAAACAAAAATATTGTTGATTGTAGAATAACAATAGGGTTTAGTTTACATGGAGTCGTTTTTAACCTTTATAAAAATAATAAACCAATCATAATTTCTTTATAACAGCTTAGATGTTA
>JBLHGY010000206.1:0-3329 GCA_047616665.1 Polaribacter sp. | reverse complement strand
GTTTCTTCAAGACCAAACTTCTTTGAAAAATACAAAGCAAAAAAAGCACAATTAGATATTGTAATGGAAGCTTGGGAGAAGATGGAAGCTAAAGTTTCTAATTTTTAACTAATTTCATAAGTACACCGTTTATTTATATTTTCACTAAAGCTAATTTAAGTACCCGAATGAAAGATAATATAGCTGGTACTCTTCTGATTAATGTAGGTCTGTTGTTTATCTTAAAACTTTGAATTACCTGGTTAAAATAATTAATTTTAACTTAAAGTCTATTCTTTTGATCCTATATTCCTGTGATTATTTCTAACATTTTTGGTCTGTTACAACTGATTTTAATTGTTTTTTTTTACGAAACTTTAGACCAGATTGGTCAGATACAAAATTGTAGCAATGTTTTGTATTATTAGGAGTACAAACTTTATTTTGTATAAAACTATTGAGACCTATCAATATATTTAAGTATTGAAATAAAAAGCGCACTGCTCTTTTAAAAACATTCATTCATCTGCATATAAGCGCATTCTAGCTTAAAAAACACCAAAAGGTTCTACTTCTTTTGATCTTTACCTTAAATAAAATTCTGCTATTATATATTATTATGGTGGTTTAACTTATTAATTGTCAATCTATAGAAGGTCTTATTTAGGTTTTCTTAGTTTTTGATAAATTAAAACTTTAAATATTTTATTAAAACAATTCTAAATGTAGAATATACCTTATGAAAAACGCTCTTAAATACCTGTTATTACCCTTTATTTTACTTACTTCAATAGTTCAATTTGCACAAGTTGGTATTGGCACTCCAGATCCAGATAGCTCTACTGTTTTAGATTTATTTTCTGTGGATAAAGGATTTTTAATGCCAAGATTAACTGCAACACAAATAAGCAATATAACTTCGCCCGCTAAAGGTTTAATTGTTTTTAATATCACAACAAATGATAGTGAAGTTAATATTGGTACTCCAATTAGTCCATTATGGATAGGAATAAAAAGACCTGTAGACCCTATGATCTATTCCGTTAATGGCGTTAGTGATTTTATTGCCTCGGAATCTGTTGATTTGGAGGCATCAGATTTAACATTAACGCCAACAGCCGGAACTTTTCTTGCTACATTTAATGGGCATTTGTCTAATGCGACTTACATAACTAATTCATTTGATTCAGATTTAGGTCACTATGATTTAACAAATATATACGAAGCAGTAAAGGACATGGCAACTGCAGGTACTCAGACAGAAACTGGCACCCACTCGATAACTTTTGGTGATGGTGCTAATATAAATGAAGTTATAGCACCTGGTGTTTATGAAACCGGCGGTGCTATAACGCTTAATGGATCGTTTACATTAGCTGGTGGTGTAGTAGAAGATAATCCTATTTTTATTTTTAGAGGACCTGGTGCATTTACTACGGCAGTAGGTATAACGATTACATTGACAGGAAACGCAAAACCAGAAAACGTATTCTGGATGTCTGATGGGGCTATGGCTACTGGAGCTAATGCAAAAATAAAAGGAACAATGATGGCGGCTGCTGGGGCCGGAGCCGGTGCAGTGTCTACAGGAGCAGGTACGGAGATAGTAGGAAGGTTGTTTACTAAAAATGGAGCAATAACTACAGGGGCCAGCACTAAAATAACTGCGCCAACAGAAAACAGTTCTTTAGATTTTGGGTCTCTTTCTACATTTGCAATGTGGAGTAGTGCTGGAGGTGTTTCTGATGTAGCAACTGCTGAAACTACAGGAGATGTAGGTAATGTGTCAGGAATATTATCAATGACAGGTACACATGTTGGGGAGGCATACCCAGCTGGCACACAAGGAGGACCAGTGGTTAATGTTAGTACAACTACTTACAGTATTTATTCAGGGGGCACAGAGGTTGCAAATTCTAGAAGAACAATCGATTTAAAGACTACTTTATTTTCTATACAAACACTGGTTACTGTGGCTTCAGATCTGGATGCTGTAGAGCTAAGGTGGAGAGTAAATAAAGGTACTGCAACACTTTCAAACAGGTTTTTTTCTTTGATTCGTTCAGAACATTAATAGCAAGCAATATAGATAGCATTGCCTATAATATTCAAGATAACGAAATATTATAAGCTCAGACTTTCTTTTTTAGTAAAGATTTAATCACATTATTTTTTATTATCTGAAATAACTTCTTTAAGTCCCAAAATTGTTGAGGATTTAAATTAATTCGAAACGAATTACCAAAACAATTTACTTTCTATAGCTGACGAACTTGTAAATGAGAGTGGTTTGTTAACTTTTTTTGAGGCTGCTAATAAAGAAGTTAATAGGTCTAATATAAAAGACAAAGTAATTAATTAGGTGGTCTTACATAACGCAAACGGAGCTGCAGTTATTAATAATATTTAAAAAATAGGATGTATTACTATAAAGATAGTAACCCTCTAATTGTTTAGGAGAATTTATTTTTTTAGCGGTTTGCAGATAATAAAATCGATGATTTTAAGATAGTAGTGCGATAAAGACATTTTTTTAGTTTAAAAATTTACGAATACTGCTATGAATTAATCGGTTTATTTTTTTGATGAACATATTTCTAGATTCATTTCGTTAGATAGCAGTAAACTTTACTTATTTACCGATTAATAATATTCGATTTTTAATAATTTTATGATTTCACCATAATTTTGCTTCTAAATAAAAATAGTATTCATTAAATACCTTATTTTTTGTTTTTAAAGTAAAGTTTAGAATGTTATCAATATAATATAGATTATTTTTACCATCATAAAAATTTTAATATTGAGTAATAAAGCTAATTCTTTTTTTGACGGTGATTTTATGTCCAACAATCAGCAAATTTTTCTTCCAATCTTGGGAGAAAAAAAGGTGGAACTCTTTATAAAAAGAGAAGATTTAATTCACCCTTTTGTTTCAGGAAATAAGTTTAGAAAATTAAAATACAATCTGCATGAAGCTAAAAAACTAAAGAAAAAATCTTTACTTACTTTTGGAGGTGCATATTCTAATCATATTTTAGCTACTGCAGTTGCAGGAAAAATGGCTGGGTTTAAAACTTTTGGTATTATTAGAGGGGAAGAATTAGGTAAAAATATTGCAGAAACATTAAAAGAAAATGATACTTTACGCGAGGCACATGAGCACGGAATGAAGTTTCACTTTGTGACTAGAGAAATATATAGGCAAAAATCTTCATTTGGATTTATTGAAAAAATGAAAAATAAATGGGGAGATTTCTATTTAATACCAGAAGGCGGAACAAACTTTCTAGCAGTAGATGGTTGTCAAGAAATTCTAACAAAAGAAGATGCTAAATTTGATTATATTT
>JBLHGY010000205.1:0-3343 GCA_047616665.1 Polaribacter sp. | reverse complement strand
GTTTCCTTTCCTTCGGTTTTTTCGAATAGTGTAGTGAAATCTAACGCACTTTTAGACAAATTATTACAAGAGAAAGAAAGCATAAGAATACATAATAGGAAGCATTTTTTCATGAAATCTATTCTTTAATACGGACTGTTTTTGGCACTAGTTTGGTGTAATCTCCATTATTTCTGATAACATCTCTTACAATTGAGGAAGAAATATAAGAAGTACTTGCAGCCGTTAATAAAAACACCGTTTCTATGGGTGCTAAATCTCTATTTGTATGCGCAATTGCTTTTTCGAACTCAAAATCTGCAGGATTCCTTAAGCCTCTTAATATGAAATCTATCTTGTTTTCTTGGCAAAAATGAACTGTTAATCCCTCATAGGTTACTATTTTTATCTTAGGGTTATTGCCAAAAGAATCTTCAATAAATTGTGTACGCTCTTCTAAAGAAAACATATAATTTTTATCAGCATTTATACCAATTGCAATTATTAGCTCGTCAAAAAGTGTAACACCTCTTTCTATTATATCATGGTGCCCTAGTGTTATTGGATCAAAAGATCCTGGAAATATTGCTTTTTTCATGGTTCTCAATTTAGGTGTAAATTATATGCCAATTTAAAATTAAAAGATAAGCTTATAAAACGAATATTACAAAGCAGCTTCAATCGCACTTTCAAATAATTCTGCTAAAGAAATACCTGCTACTTGCGCTTGCTGTGGTAAAATACTTTTTGCTGTTAAACCTGGTACTGTATTTATTTCTAAAAAATAAGGCTCTGAGTCGATAAAAATAAATTCAGATCTAGAAAAGCCCGATATATTTAAAATTTCATATACTTTTTTAGCTACTTTCTCTACTTTATCTTGCTGAGTAGGAGATATTCTAGCCGGTGTAATTTCCTGCGACTTTCCTTCGTATTTTGCTTCATAATCAAAGAAATCATTTTCTGAAACAATCTCTGTGATAGGCAATACTTTTGTTTCCCCTTTGTACTGAATAACACCTACGGAAACTTCTGTGCCGTCTAAAAAAGATTCTATTAAAATTTCTGAATCTTCCTTATATGCTTTTTCTAATGCGGGTAAAATTTCGTTTTTTGCATGCACTTTTGAAATACCATAACTTGAACCTGCTTTGTTTGGTTTAATAAAACAAGGCAAGCCAACAGCAGCTATAATATGATCTAGGTTTATTTTAGCACCCTTATTTAAATAAATAGACGTGGCTGTTTTTATTCCATATGCTTTTACAACACTTAAAGTATCACGTTTATTAAACGTTAATGCCATTTGGTAAAATGGGGCAGAAGTATGTTTTAAATTGATAAGATTAAAGTAGGCTAATAGTTCTCCGTTTTCTCCGGGTGCGCCATGAATTGCATTAAATACACAATCAAAAGTAGTTTTAATGTTCTTTTTTGTGAAAGAAAAATCGTTTTTATCAATAAGAAACTCATTTTCTTGCGCATCTAAAACAACCCATTTTTCTTTTAAAATTAATACTCTAAAAGTATTGAATTTTTCTTTGTTTAGATGACTATAGACTACGTTTCCACTTTTTATAGAAATGTCTATTTCGGATGAATAACCACCCATTATAATGGCAATATTTTTCTTCATATTCATAAAAATAATAAAACAAATTTATCAAAATATAAATAGAAATAGCAACGTTTAGTTTTTATATCTTTGTGAGACTAAAAAAATGTTTATGAGTTTGTTTCAGTTTTTAAAAAGTAAAACTTTTTTTGTGCAAATAGCAATTGCTATTGTTGGTCTATTTGTGTTTATTTTTGGATTAAAGTATTGGTTAGGAGTTACTACAAACCACGACCAAAAAATACAAGTACCTAATTTGCAGAAATTAACTTTAGTAGAGGTCGAAAGAACATTAAAAGAATTAGATTTAGATTATAAAATAATAGACAGCTCTAGTTTCAATCCAACCTATCCTAAAAAATCGGTGATAGAGCAAACACCAGAAGCAGGAGATTTTGTTAAAGAAAAGCGTAAAATATACCTTACCTTAAATCCGTCTAAATACAGAGATGTTACCATGCCAGATTTAAATGGTAAGACAAAAAGACAAGCCTCGTCTCAGTTGCGAGCAATGGAAATACATGTGGGTACAAATTTTACCTTTGTAAACGATATTGGTAAAGATGTTGTAAGAGGCATTCGGTATAAAGGTAAGATTGTAAACGAAGGAGATAAATTGCCAATAAATTCTATTGTAGATTTAGTTTTAGGAGATGGTAAAGGAAGGTAATTCAATTATTAATTATCGGTTATTATAGTAGTTAAATAATAGTAAAATAAAAGCGTCATTTTGCAAGAAAATCAGAATCAAGATTTAGAGAACGAAGAATTATACGAACACCATAAGTTTGTAGCAAGTCTAGGACAAGAGCCCTTAAGAGTAGATAAATTTTTAATGAATTTTATTGAAAACGCTACAAGAAGTAAATTACAGCAAGCTGCTAAGGCAGGTAATGTTTTGGTGAATGAACTTCCTGTAAAATCGAATCATAAAGTAAAACCAAACGATGTTGTTCGAATTGTTTTAGCATATCCGCCAGCAGAAAACTTATTGGTTGCAGAAGACATTCCTTTAGATATTATTTATGAGGATGATGCTGTTATGGTTGTGAATAAACCTGCTGGAATGGTAGTGCATCCGGGGCACGGAAATTATTCTGGGACTTTAGTAAATGGTTTAATTCATCACATAGAAAATTTACCTACCAATTCTAATGAAAGGCCAGGTTTGGTGCATAGAATTGATAAAGATACCAGTGGTTTACTAGTAGTTGCCAAAACAGAAGCTGCAATGGCTAATTTGTCGCGTCAGTTTTTTGACAGAACAACAGAACGATTGTATTATGCCTTGGTTTGGGGTAATGTAGCAGAAGATGAAGGTCGTATAGAAGGCAATATTGGACGTAGTTTGAAAAACCGTTTACAGATGGCTGTTTTTCCTGATGGAGATTTTGGTAAACACGCAGTAACACATTATAAAGTCTTAGAACGTTTAACGTATGTTACTTTGGTGCAATGTAAGTTAGAAACGGGCAGAACGCACCAAATTAGAGTACACCTAAAAGATATTGGACACACACTTTTTAATGATGAACGGTATGGAGGAAATGATATTTTAAAAGGAACAACTTTTACAAAGTATAAGCAGTTTGTACATAACTGTTTTAAGGTGCTTCCAAGACAAGCTTTGCATGCTAAAACATTGGGTTTTACACATCCTACAACAGGCGAGTTTATGCGTTTTAATTCTGAAGTACCGGAAGATATTACGGCATGTTTAGAAAAGTGGAGAACGTATTCGGAAAACTC
>JBLHGY010000204.1:0-3389 GCA_047616665.1 Polaribacter sp. | reverse complement strand
TGAGTGCATAAATAATTAATAATTCATAATTTTTAGATTCACTTATATTGTTGAATAGATATGATTATGAGTTTATTTTGTTTTATCACTAATTAATTATCAATATTTTGTAGATAATTCAAAGGTTGTATAAAATCATAGAAAAGAGGTTTTTGAACCATTTTTTCTATATATATTTGCTCGTAATCTATTTATAATGAGAATCAACAATAACAATCGTAATTTTAATAATCCTAATTTATAGGACTGAAGGTTGTTGTTTAAATATATAAAAAGCCTTCCAAATTTTGGAAGGTTTTTTTTTGAATCAAAAATTAAAGACATGAGTAAAATAATGACGGTAGACATTTTGTCTAGTATTAAAGGAGCAAAGCCATCTGATTCGGTAAACCAATTATTTGATGTAATTAAAAATGCAAATAAGAATACTGCTCTAAATACAGTTCTTGCTAATGTTGTGTCTTTAGACGATTTAAGACCAGATGAGGTAGTTGAGAGTTCTGCAATTGAAAAGCAAATTATAAAAGAGAACTTTCCAAGAGAGAAAAATGGTTTTTTAGTAGTTGCTAAAGTGATAGAAGATTAATATGGAGTCGCAAATACGTAAAATTCATCTACAATTGGTGAGCAAAGAAATAGCTTGTATTAATTTAGTACAAGAAAGATTAGACTTATTAAAACAAAATACCCATAATTCTGTAAATTCTTTATTAGAGGAAACGGCTTTGGCGTTGGCTAAAAAAGTAGATGCTAAAATAGCAAACGGAGAAGAAATAGGTCTGCTAGAAGGCATTCCTTTCGGAATTAAAGATGTGTATATGTTGCAAGGAACGTATACAACAGCAAGTTCAGACTTGTTAAAAAAATATAAAGCAGCATATACCGCAACTGCCATTCAGAAATTACTAGATGCCGGTGCAATTCCTTTGGTAAAAGAAAATTGTGATTCTTTTGGGCACGGTTCTTCATCAGAAAACACCATTTTCGGAGCCGTAAAAAATGCTGTAAATCCAGATTTAGTTGCTGGCGGTTCTAGTGGAGGTTCTGCTGTAAATGTTGCAAAAGAGTGTACTGTTTTTTCAATTGGTGGAGATACGGGTGGTTCTATTCGTCAGCCGGCAGGGTATAATAAAATTTACGGATTTAAACCCACCTACGGTAGAATTTCTAGATATGGCTTAATGGCGTACGCTTCTTCTACAGATTGTGTTGGGCCTATTGCAAAGTCTCTTGAAGATGTGCGAATTGTCTTAAACGTGATGAGTGGAAAAGATCCAAGAGATCAAACGAGTTATGTTTCTGAAGCGGTTTCAGCGGATTTAAAATCCTCTGGAATAAAAACAGTTGGTTATTATAAAAACTTCATCGAAAGTGATGCAATAAGCACCAAAATAAAAGCAGATTTTTTAGCAACCTTAGAAAAAATAAAAGCGAAAGGAATCGCAGTAAAAGCATTAGACTTTTTTGATGCTGATATTTTAGTTTCTACCTATTATACGCTGGCAATGGCAGAAACTGCTTCAAATTTATCTCGTTTAGACGGCACAAATTACGGCGCAAGAATAGAAGGAGTTAATTTAAAAGATACCTATTCAATTACAAGATCAGAAAATTTTTCAGAAGAAACAAAAAGAAGAGTTGTTGGTGGAAATCAAGTTTTATCGCAAGGTTTTTCAGATGAAATTTATTTAAAAGCACAGAATTTAAGAAATCAAATATCGGCAAGATTTACAGAAGATTTCAAGGATGTAGATATTGTTTTATCTCCAGTAACTCCAGCGATTCCTCCAAAAATAGGAGAGAGTTTGCAAGACCCTTTGGCAATGTACTTGTCAGATGCATATACGGTTGGTTTTAGTTTGGGAGGTTTGCCAGCGTTAACAATACCAAAAGGAACTTCTACAGGCTTACAAATTACAGCAGACAAGAAAAAAGATGCGGAAGTTTTACAATTCGCTAACTTTTTAAACGAAATTTTATAATGGAATTAGCGAAAATACAGGAGGTTTTAAAAGCCCACGATTTAGAATTGATTATTGGGTTAGAAACACACGTTCGTTTAAATACAAAATCTAAACTATTTTGTTCTTGTCCGAATTTAGAATCAGAAGTTCCGAATGAAAATATCTGTGCTGTTTGTACAGGACAAATGGGCGTTTTACCGGCCATTAATAAAGAAGCAATTACAAAAGCGATTTATTTTGGAAAAGCAGTGAATTCTTCTTTTTCAAACGAGATTACTTCTTGGGATCGTAAACATTATGAATATCCAGACAATCCTAAAAACATACAAATTACACAGTTTCACAATCCTGTAATTCCAGATGGTGAAGTTTGTTGTTATAGAAATGATGGTTCTCAATTTACGGTTTCATTAACGCAAACACATATTGAAGAAGATGCGGCTAAATTAATGCATGAGAAGAAAATTTCTCTAGTAGATTTTAATAAAGCAGGAGTGCCTTTAATTGAAATTGTTACAGACCCTTGTATTCGGAACATAGAAGATGCTTCTACCTATGCTCAGTACATTCAAAGAATTGTTCAGAATTTAGGTATTTCTGAGGCAAATTTAGAAAAAGGAGAGTTTAAATCTGATGTTTCTGTTTCGTTGAGAAAGATTGGTGCAGTAGTTTTAAATCCAAGAACAGAAATCAAAAATTTAAATTCTTTTAAATTTATGGTAGAAGCGCTAATGGAAGAAATTGAGAAGCAATTAAACTACTTTACAACGCACAAAGAATTTAGGCCAGAACAAACTACAGTTTTATGGGATGCAGACTTAAAGCAAACTAAAACTATGCGAACAAAGGAGTTTGAAGCAGATTATCGTTTTATCTCTGAGCCAGACTTACCTTTTGTTTCTATAAAAGACATTGTAGAAAGAATTAATATTGATGCAAGTGCATTGCCATATGCAGTAGAAACGGTATTAATTAAAGGAGGTGTTTTACCACAAGATGCAAAGTTTTTTACCGCAGATGCCATTCGTTCTAAAATATTTATGGCGATTAACAATGTTATCCAAGATGCCTCTTTTGTTGCAAAAACATTGGTAAATAATATGGATGCAGATGGATATCAAAACATTCATAATGTAGCAGATTTAATTGCTATTTTTCAGTTGTTTAAAGCAGATAAAATCACGTCTGTTTTGGTTCAAAATGCAATTACATCGTATTTAAAAGAACCTACTTTCGATTACAAAAAGTACTTTGATGAAAATACGATTTCTCAGGATAAAATTACAGCTGCAATTGCAACAGTACTCTTTGAAAATGAAGCAATTTCAAATGATATTAAAAAGGGAAATCAAGGAAAGGCAGGAATTCTTGTTGGTAAAGTTATTGCTATTATTGGAAAAGGAGCGTCAGGGAAAGTAATTCGTG
>JBLHGY010000203.1:0-3404 GCA_047616665.1 Polaribacter sp. | reverse complement strand
CAGGATATCCTGCGTGCCCGGATCATTTAGAAAAGGAAACCATTTGGGAAGTTTTAAAAGTTGAAGAAAATATTGGTGTTACGCTTACAGAAAGTTTAGCCATGTGGCCAGCAGCAGCAGTTTCTGGATATTATTTTGCAAATAAAGAAGCAAAATATTTTGGTTTAGGAAAAATCACAGACGATCAGGTAACCGATTTTGCGATACGAAAAGGAATTACAAAAGAGAAAGCTGAAAAATGGTTGTACCCAAATTTAGCTGAAGAATAGTTAAAGACCTCACGGGTTTTAAAAATCTGTGAGGTCTATTTAGGCAAGCCTGCGTTTTGCGTTAGCGATTGCAGCGGCATCCTTTTTGGAGGAACGATAAAAAGATATAGTGGAAAGCGCGACCCTTGTGGTAACGCCCAAAGATAAAAGATACTGAAATATATTTAGGAGATATGAAAATTACAGAACACATTAAAAAAGCAAACGGCAAAACATTATTTTCTTTTGAAATTATTCCGCCAAAAAAAGGAAATAATATTCAAGAATTATATAATAATATAGACCCTTTGATGGAGTTTAATCCGCCATTTATAGACGTAACTACCTCTAGAGAGGAATATGTGTATTTAGAAAAAGAAGGATTATTAGATCGGAAAATAACTAGAATGCGGCCAGGAACGGTTGGTATTTGTGCTGCCATAAAGCATAAATATGACGTAGATACGGTACCACATGTATTGTGTGGAGGGTTTACAAAAGAAGAAACAGAGTATTTACTGGTAGATTGTCATTATTTAGGAATAGACAATGTAATGGCATTGCGTGGAGATGCGATGAGTCATCAAAAATATTTTGAAGCTTCTAAAGATGGTCATAAATACGCAACGCAGTTGGTTGATCAGATTAAGAACCTAAATAAAGGCAAGTATTTACACGATGTAATAGAAGCAGCAGATACGTCTGATTTTTGTATTGGAGTTGCAGGGTATCCAGAGAAGCACTTAGAATCACCCTCTTTACAAACAGATTTAAAACGTTTGAAAGAAAAGGTAGCTGCAGGTGCAGATTATGTGGTTACGCAGATGTTTTTTGACAATCAGAAATATTTTGAATTTGTAAAGGCGGCACGAGAAATGGGTATTAATGTACCTATTATACCCGGCATTAAGCCATTGGCAGTAAAACGTCATTTACAAATATTGCCACAAGTATTTAGAATAGATTTGCCAGAGCACTTAATAAGAGAAGTAGAAAAATGTAAGACAAATGTAGACGTAAGAAAAGTGGGTGTAGAATTTGCAATTCAGCAATCTAAAGAGTTATTGGCAGCAGGAGTGCCTGTTTTACACTATTATTCAATGGGAAAAAGTGATAACATTCATACAATAGCATCCGAATTATTTTAAATTATAGACGAGGTTGAAAATCATTATTTTGCAATGAAAGAAATAAGAATGAGTTGCTCATAGAGAAAAACAAGAAACAAGAAACAAGAAACAAGAAACAAGAGGGAAAAGACAAGAAACAAGACTTCATTGTAATTACCCAATAAATCGTACCTTTTTCGTTTTATAGTTTACTATAACTGGGCGTTACATAGCAAGGTGTTTTTTTATGGAATGATTTTAAAATAGAAGAGCAGTGTAATTTTACATCAAATTGTTGTTGGATGATTGTCATTGAAAATAAGAAATTATTAAAAAAGTACGCATTGCCAAGTGGTTTTTTAATAAATCCTTTATTTGTAAGCATAAATACTATTGATAGAGAAATAAGAAAAAGTAATTTTTTGAAAACTAGAACGTAAATAAAATGCTTACTTTTGTGGTACGAAATTGACTTAACAATTAAAAAAACATAAAGAATGGCATTAGAAATTACAGACGCAAATTTTGAAGAATTAGTATTAAAATCTGACAAGCCAGTATTGGTAGATTTTTGGGCAGCTTGGTGTGGACCTTGTAGAATGGTTGGACCAATTGTTGATGAAATTCATGCTGAATATGATGGGAAAGCTATTGTTGGAAAAGTAGATGTTGATGCAAATCAAGAATTTGCTGCTAAATACGGCGTGCGTAATATACCAACTGTTTTAATATTTAAAAACGGAGAAGTTGTAGATAAGCAAGTAGGTGTTGCACCTAAAAATGTGTATACAGGTAAAATTGATGCTGCTATGTAAGTAGTTTTAATTTTTTATAATATAAAAAAGGTTTGGCTAACGTCAAACCTTTTTTTATTTTTAGAATCTAAAATTACAGTTCAATTTTATGAAAGAAATTATGACACGTTGCAGATAATTTAACAAGCGCACAAAGTATTAAAAAATAGCATGAAGGTATCTGAGGTAAAAGCATCTGAAATAAAAAATTTATCGCTACTTGCAAAACAAGTGGTTGAGGGTTTTATTACCGGAATTCATAAAAGTCCGTTTCATGGGTTTTCTGTTGAGTTTTCTGAACATAAATTATACAATACAGGAGAAAGTACGCGTCATATAGATTGGAAACTATTTGCAAAGACAGAGAAGCTGTATACTAAAAAGTATGAGGAGGAGACCAATCTTAGATGTCATATTATTATAGACAACTCTGCATCCATGCATTATCCTATTGTAAAAAAACAAACATTAAGTACCTTAAATAAGGTTGGTTTTTCGGCGATTGCAGCTGCTTCTTTAATGGAAATTTTAAAAAGACAAAGAGATGCGGTTGGGTTAAGTATTTATTCCGATAGTTATGAGTATTATGCTCCAGAGAAAGGAAGTGAGCGTCATAGAAGCATGTTATTATATCAATTAGAACAATTGTTAGTTTCTAAATCTAGTGCTGCAACAGATACGTATACATATTTGCATGAAATTGCAGAAAAACTGCACAGACGTTCTCTAATTTTTGTTTTCACAGATATGTTTCAACCAAATAAAGACAATGCTGTATTATTTGAAGCATTAAAACATCTTAAATTTAACAAGCATGAAGTAGTTTTGTTTCATACGTATGACGGAAAAACAGAATTTAACTTCAATTTTGACAATGCGCCCAAAAAATTTATAGATGTTGAGACCGGAGAAGAAGTTAATATTAACGTAGAAAATGTGCAAGAAAAATACACCCAATTGGTGGGAAATTATTTTAAAGAATTGAAGAATAAATGTTTACAATATAAAATTGATTATCTGCCTGTAGATATAAATACGGGTTACAATACCGTTTTAACTTCGTATCTAATAAGTAGGAAGAAAAATAAATAATTTTATCATTTTATGTTTGCAGATATTAAAATCTATGTTATATTTGCAACCGCTAAGAGCAACGGTCTGGTAGTTCAGTTGGTTAGAATACCTGCCTGTCACGCAGGGGGTCGCGGGTTCGAGTCCCGTCCAGACCGCAAAAGCATCTCATTTATGAGATG
>JBLHGY010000202.1:0-3433 GCA_047616665.1 Polaribacter sp. | reverse complement strand
TATTCTAGAAATAATTGTTCTAGCATGGTTGCTAATTTTATACCGTGTAATGGATTGTTAAGCTGCTGTCCGCTCATTATTCTTTAGATTTTGCAATAGTTAAAATTTCATCTGAACTAAGTATCTTTCTATCTTGATGTTTGTTCGCTAGTATTTTCATACAAGTTGCTATTTTCTCTGGATGAATGATGCGATACTTTTTTAAACTTCCTATAAATAGCGGACTTATAATACTCATAACTCCGATACTAATTTTTTCTCCTACTCTAAATTCTGGTCTGCGACCACCAATTAAAGAAGGCCTTAAAATAACTGTATTCTTTATATTTTGCTTTAATACATCACGCTCCATTTCTCCTTTTGTTCTGCTATAAAAAACAGTACTTGAAACAGCTGCACCCATAGAGGATATTACAATAAAAGTAGCTATATTGTTCTGTTTTGCTAATTTTGCTGCAGCTACTGGAATCCCATAATCAATAGATTTATAGACCTCTCTATCTTTTGTTTTTGAAGCCGTTGTGCCAATGCAGCAATATACCTCATCTGCCGTAAAAGCATCTTTATAATATTCTAATTTTAATACATCGATCAAATGTTCTTCAATCTTATCTGATGTATTTGTAACCGCACTTCTAGAAAAAAGTTTAATTTTCTCATAACTAGTATCTGCAAGTAACTTTTCTAAAAGAATACCTCCTGTAAATCCTGTGGCTCCTAAAACAATCGCAGTTTTGTTCATTACTTATCTAAATTTGGTAACACAAAATTATCTAAAACAGATTTTTTAGCCATCATTTTTTCAATTTCCTCAATAGTTCTTGGTGCTTCCACAGATAAGTTTACAGGTCCGGTCTTCGTTACTAAAATATCATCTTCAATTCTAATTCCAATTCCCCACCATTTTTCATCACAGTTACTGCCCTTCGGAATATAAATTCCAGGTTCCATAGTAACCACCATATTTTCTTCAAAATTACCGTAATTTCCTGGATCGTGAACGTCTAAACCAATATGATGTGACGTGCCATGCGGATAATACGGATGCTTTTCATCTAAAGAATTTATAATACCCAACTGAAACAAGCCTTGATCTACAATTTTTTTAGAAAGCAAATTTGGTGTTGCCATGCTTTCGCCAATTACATAAGCAGCAATGCCTGCTTCTTGTGCATCATACACAATCTGATAAATAGCTTTTTGTTCTTTAGAAAAGACGCCATTAGCAGGAATTGTTCGGGTAACATCTGCCGTAAACCCTCTGTATTCTGCTCCTAAATCCATTAAAACTAATTCATTGCCTAACTTCGTTTTACTATTTTCTATGTAATGTAGAATACAACCATTATTACCTGCGCCAACGATAGAAGGGTATCCTTCATACTCCGCACCGTATTTCTTATACACAAATTCATGAATTCCTTGTAATTCTGTTTCAGACATATGTGGTTTCATCGCCTTCATAACTTCTACTTGTCCGATAGCAGAAATTCTTATCGCTTTTGTTAATAGCACCAACTCTTCTGGCGTTTTAATTTCTCTTAAAGTTGCCAAATTGTTAGATAGAAAATGAATATCTATCGTGGTTTTTGCATCTAATTTTAAGGCAATTTTTTGCTGTAACTCTTTCTTTAGTGCGTTATCTGTAGCATCTTTAAACTTCATTAAATCGGCATCACGTTTCAAGGAAGGATCATATGCCAGAGCTCTGCCTATTATTTGCGCAACATTTGCACTATTTTCTATGGATGTAGATTTTACCAACTCATAAATTTTCTTTTTCGTTGGCGATAAAAAATTATTCGGATTGTATGCGGTATTTTCTTTAAAAGATGCGACTAAATCATAGACCTCTGCCGTATTTTTAGTAGAATTCCGATAATCATCGTTAAATTTTTCAATAAAAATTCTGTCAAAACTCTTAAAATTGATGTTCGTTTGTATAAAATCATTCGCATTCTTTGCCATTTGAAAACCCAACTTCTCTATTGCTCCTTTAATACCTAAACGTTCCCCGTTCCATTGTTCTGCTCTGGCATCTCTTTCTTGCACGTACAACATTTCATTATAAGAAACTCCGTTTTCATCTGTTTGATTCTCAGAAAACAGCACCAACACACCGTTTGGTTCTCTATACCCTGTTAAATAATAAAAATTTGGGTCTTGATGAAAAACATAATCTACATCATTGGCTCTATTTCTAAGCGGATTTGCGAAAAGCACTGCTACTGAATTTGCTGGCATTTTTACTCGCAGGGCATTTCTTCTCCCCTTATGAAAATCTTTTGATAAGAAATCTGTTGGTATTTGAGCAAATAAGGAAAAAGACGTTGCTAAAAAAGCCACGAAAAGATTTTTATAAAACTTCATTACGGTTCGTTTACTTGTTGATTTCTCAAATGTACTGTTAATTAATTTTTAGTTAAGAATATTAACAGAATTTTAGTGCTTGATAATTGCAGATTTTTCAATAATTTAGCCTGAAATTTAGAAATACAACAATGAAAAATATCGCATTACATTCAATTCACGAAAAATTAGGTGCAAAAATGGTTCCTTTTGCCGGTTATAATATGCCTGTGCAATATGAAGGTGTTACTGCAGAACATTTAACGGTTAGAGCAGCGGTTGGTGTTTTTGATGTAAGTCATATGGGTGAGTTTTTAGTGAGCGGTGCAAATGCATTGGCTTTGATACAAAAAGTAACCTCTAATGATGCATCTAAATTAGAAATTGGTGATGCACAATACAGCTGTTTCCCTAATGATAAAGACGGAATTGTAGATGATTTAATTTGTTATAAAATTAAAGAAGAGGAATATTTATTAGTTGTAAATGCTTCTAATATTGAAAAAGATTGGAACTGGATTTCTAAATACAACCAAGAATTTAAAGCTGATTTAACAGATTTGTCTGAAGATTATTCTTTATTAGCAATTCAAGGACCTAAAGCTGTCGAAGCAATGCAATCTTTATCTTCTTTAGATTTAGCAGCAATTCCTTTTTACAAATTTAAAATAAGTGATTTTGCAGGTATTGAAAACGTAATTATTTCTGCTACTGGGTATACTGGTTCTGGCGGATTTGAGATTTACTGTAAAAATTCTGAAGCAAAACAAATCTGGGATAGCGTTTTCGAAGCCGGAGCAGCATATGGAATTAAACCAATTGGCCTGGCAGCAAGAGATACCTTACGTTTAGAAATGGGCTATTGTTTGTACGGAAATGACATCAATGACACAACATCACCGATTGAGGCTGGTTTAGGGTGGATAACTAAGTTTACCAAAGACTTTGTAAATGCAGACGCATTGGCAAAAGAAAAAGAACAAAAACCAGAAAGAAAATTAGTTGCTTTTGAGTTAGATGAAAGAGGAATTCCAAGGCATGGTTATGATATTGTAGACGGAGACGGAAGCGTTATTGGCGTTGT
>JBLHGY010000201.1:0-3441 GCA_047616665.1 Polaribacter sp. | reverse complement strand
GGTCGCTTTTCTGGAGGAACACACGGTTTTGTAGTTGGTCATATTACACCAGAAGCACAATCTGGAGGAACTATTGGAATTTTAAAAACGGGTGATAAAATTAGAATTAGTGCAGAAGATAATTCTATTAATGTTTTAATTTCTGACGAAGAAATTTCAGAAAGAAAAGCACAATGGGTTGCACCAGCGCTAAAACATACCAAAGGAATTTTGTATAAATATGCAAAAATAGTAGCATCAGCATCTAAAGGATGTGTTACAGATTTATAAAATTAAATATTATTCTTACAGAAGTAAGACCCTAAAATAAATACTATGGAAACGCAAACCATAAAAAATCAAGAAAAAGCAGCAAAAGTTACCGAAAGAATATCTGGTAGCGAAGCAATTGTTAGGTGTTTAATTGCAGAAGACGTAAAAATAATTTACGGGTATCCTGGTGGTGCAATTATGCCAGTATATGATGAATTATACAAATATCAAGATAAAATTCATCATGTTTTAACGCGTCATGAGCAAGGTGCAACGCATTCTGCACAAGGTTTCGCAAGAATTTCTGGTAAAGTAGGTGTTGCAATTGCAACTTCGGGTCCTGGAGCAACCAATTTAGTTACAGGTATAGCAGATGCACAAATAGATTCTACACCAATGGTGTGTATTACTGGGCAAGTGGCGTCTCATTTATTAGGTAGTGATGCCTTTCAGGAAACAGATATTGTTGGTATTTCTACACCAGTTACAAAATGGAATTGTCAAGTTACCAAAGCAGCAGACATACCAGCAGCTTTAGCAAAGGCATTTTACATTGCAAAATCTGGAAGACCAGGGCCTGTTTTGGTAGATATTACAAAGGATGCACAGTTTGAAGAGTTCGATTTTTGTTACGAAAAATGTACCAAAGTAAGAAGTTATGTTCCGATACCGAAAACAGTAGCAGGTACTATAGAAGCTGCTGCGAAAATTATAAATACGGCTACAAAACCATTAATAGTTTGGGGACAAGGTGTTGTTTTAAGTGAAGCAGAAGCGCAGTTTAAAGCGCTTGTAGAAAAGGCAGGGATTCCGGCCGCTTGGACTATCTTAGGAGCTTCAGCGTTGCCAACTTCTCACCCTTTAAATGTAGGGATGTTAGGTATGCATGGTAATTATGCACCAAATAAGTTAACCAACGAATGTGATGTTTTAATTGCAATTGGTATGCGTTTTGACGATAGAGTTACAGGTAAATTAGATGAATATGCGCGTCAAGCAAAAGTGATTCATTTTGAAATTGATCCTGCAGAAATAGACAAAAATGTAAAAACAGAGGTAGCGGTTTTAGGAGACGCAAAAGCAACTTTAGAGGCTATTTTGCCATTAATTAACCCCAATTCTCATAAAGAATGGCATCAACAGTTTAAAGATTTATATGAAATTGAATATGAAAAAGTAATTAAAGGAGATCTTCATCCAACGAAAGAAGGATTAACAATGGGTGAAGTTATTAAAGAAATTAATATTCAGAGTAAAGGAGATGCTGCCATTGTTACAGATGTAGGACAACATCAAATGATTGCGTGTAGATATGCAGAATTTAATAAAACAAAAAGTAATATTACATCTGGTGGTTTAGGTACTATGGGCTTTGGTTTACCAGCAGCTATTGGTGCTAAAATGGCGGCGCCAGATCGCGAAGTTGTTTCAATTTCTGGTGATGGTGGTTATCAAATGACGATTCAAGAATTAGGAACTATTTTTCAGCAAAAAGCAGCGGTTAAAATTGTAGTTTTAAATAATGATTTTTTAGGAATGGTGCGCCAATGGCAGCAGTTGTTTTTTGAAAAACGCTATGCATCTACAGAGATGGTAAACCCTAATTTTGTAGCCATTGCGGAAGGATATTATATTAAGGCAAAAAAAGTTACAAAACGTGAAGAGTTAGCTGGTGCTGTCAAAGAAATGATGGAGAGTAAAGAAGCTTATTTTTTAGAAGTTTGTGTAGAGAAAGAAGGAAATGTGTTTCCAATGGTTCCTTCTGGAGCAAGTGTTTCAGAAATAAGACTAGCATAAGATGAACAAAGAAAAACAACTATTTACAATATCAGTTTATACTGAAAACAACATCGGTTTGTTGAATAGAATTTCAGCAATTTTTCAGAGAAGACACATCAATATAGAGAGTTTAAATATCTCTCCTTCAGAAATTGAGGGTGTAGCTAAATTTACAATTGTAGTCAATATGACCGAGGTAAACGTAAAGAAGATTATTGGTCAAATAGAAAAGCAAGTAGAGGTAATTAAGGCATATTTTCATAATTTTGAAGAAATTATTTATCAGATTTCTGGATTGTTTAAAATCAAATCAGAATTGTTATTTGAGGAACGTCAAATTCAAAACATCATTAAAGAAAGTAATGCTAGAATTGTTACCGTAAATAAAGAGTTTTTTGTGCTTGAAAAGTCAGGAAGAAAAGAAGAAATAGCTGAATTATACAATCAGTTAAGTGTATATGGCATTATGCAATACACACGTTCAGGTTTAATTGCTGTGACCAAAGAAGAAATGAAAATTTCAGAATTATTAGAAACATACAACAACTAAATAAATAAAAATGTCAAATTATTTTAACACATTAACATTAAGAGAAAAATTAGAACAATTAGGAAAATGTAGATTTATGGATGCTTCAGAATTTGAAGACGGAGTAAGCGCATTAAAAGGAAAGAAAATTGTTATTGTGGGTTGTGGAGCGCAAGGTCTAAATCAGGGATTGAATATGAGAGATTCTGGTTTAGATATTTCTTACGCTTTAAGACAAGCAGCTATTGATCAAAATAGAGCTTCTTTTGTGAATGCCAATTCAAACGGATTTGTAGTGGGTACTTATGAAGAGTTAATTCCTTCTGCAGATTTAGTATTAAACTTAACGCCAGACAAACAACATACTAATGTTGTGAACACGGTAATGCCTCTAATGAAAAAAGGCGCAACACTATCGTATTCGCATGGATTTAATATTGTTGAAGAAGGAACACAGGTTAGAAAGGATTTAACCGTAATTATGGTAGCTCCTAAGTGTCCTGGTTCTGAAGTTAGAGAAGAATATAAAAGAGGATTTGGAGTGCCAACATTAATTGCTGTGCATCCAGAAAACGATCCAGAAAATAAAGGATGGGCGCAAGCAAAGGGGTATGCTGTTGGAACAGGAGGTCATAGAGCAGGTGTTTTAGAATCTTCTTTTGTGGCAGAAGTAAAATCTGATTTAATGGGAGAGCAAACTATTTTATGTGGTTTGTTGCAAACAGGAGCTATTTTATCTTTTGATAAAATGGTCGCAGAAGGAATTGCCCCAGGTTATGCCGCAAAGCTAATTCAGTTCGGTTGGGAAACTGTAACCGAAGCTTTAAAGCACGGAGGAATTACCAATATGATGGACAGGTTGTCTAATCCTGCAAAAGTAA
>JBLHGY010000200.1:0-3467 GCA_047616665.1 Polaribacter sp. | reverse complement strand
CAAGCAAGATTTCGAAATGCTCTTCCAAAAATCATTCACTTTACAGCAATTTTATCTTTGGTCTATTTTTGTTTTTATCTTTTCTGGGGATTGAACTATTATAGAAAACCCTTAGTCGAAAGTCTAACATATCAGCAAAAAGAATATAGCACTGCACAGCTTCAAAAAGTTACAGAAACTATTATTCAAAAACTGAATTATTATCAACTAGAAATTACTAAAAACGATACTATAAAGGTAGAAAACAAGTATTCACAAAATAAAATGTATAGGTTAGCAATTAATGGATATACTCATTTAGAAGCAGACTTCCCACAGTTAAAATACCAATACAAATCGGTTAAAAGTTCTTTAATGAGCTTGCTACAAACCTATATCGGAACCGGTGGATATCTAAATCCATTGACTGGTGAAGCCCAGGTAAACGACCGGATTCCAAAAACAGGTTACCCAACAACCATTTGTCATGAAATGGCACACCAAATAGGGTTCGCAGCAGAAAATGAGGCTAATTTTGTTGGTTTTATAGCCGCGAATTATAATGATGACGTTTTCTTTAAATATGCCAGCTATCGAATGGCGTTTGGATATTGTATTTCAGAACTTAAAAAGCGCGACCGCAAACTAACAAAAGAACTTTGGAAAACACTTCATATAGGCGTTGGAAAAGATTTTAACGCTAGTTATCAGTTTTGGCGAAACTACAAAAATCCCTTTGAACCGCTTGTAAAAAAAGGTTACAATGCTTATTTAAAGGCCAATAAACAAGATAAAGGCATTGCTTCCTACAGTGATGTAGTAAATTTATTTATTCATTATTTTGAAAACTTAGAAGATATCTAGCTTTCTTAAAATTATGTTAAAATAATTTCTTTTAACAATTTACAAATTGGTTCTAATTAAATTTATAGTTACTAATCCAAATAACCTATTACAACTTATGAGAAAACTACTCTTATTTTGCTTTTTTTTGTTGACAATTTCTTTGCATTCGCAAGATTATTTTCCAACAGATTCAGGAGTAAAAACCACAGAAAACACCTTAATAGCATTTACCAATGCTACTATTTATGTAACACCAGAAGAGGTGCTTAAAAAAGGAACTTTACTAATAAAAGATGGTAAAGTAGTGCAGGTTGGTAAAAATGTAAAAATTCCTAAAGGGGCAAAAATTGTTAACCTTTTAGGAAAAACAGTATATCCTTCTTTTATAGATTTGTACTCAGATTTTGGAATTAAAAAACCAAAATCTGCTATTCGTAGATCTAGAATAGCACAATATAATGCTTCTCGAGAAGGGTATTATTGGAATGATCATATTAGACCCGATGTAAATCCTATAAAAGATTTTTCTTTTGATACTAAAAAAGCAAAAGAACTTTTAAATGCAGGCTTCGGAGTTGTAAATACGCACATGCAAGATGGAATTATTCGTGGAAATGGATTACTAATTGCATTGAACCCCAACGCCTCAAACGCTTACAGAATCTTAGATGCAAAATCTGCACAATACTTATCTTTTTCTAAAAGTGCATTATCTAAACAAGCGTATCCTAGTTCTAGAATGGGTGCAATGGCTTTACTAAGACAAACATATAATGACGCTACTTGGCATGCAGGCGGTAACATGAAGAATACAGACTTAGCATTAGAAGCTTTAAATGAGAATAAAAACTTGACTCAAATTTTTGAAACTGGGAACTTATTAGATGCTTTAAGAGCAGATAAGGTTGGTGATGAATTCGGAATTCAATATACTATAGTAGGTTCTGGAGATGAGTTTGAACGCATAAGCGATATAAAAAGTACCAATGCCAACTTTATCATTCCTATTAATTTTAGTAAAGCATTTGATGTTTCGAATCCGCTTTTAGCGCAACAAATTTCTTTAAGAGATATGCGTAAATGGAATCAAGAACCGTCTAACTTAAAAGTACTGTCAGAAAACGGCGTTAATTTTGCATTAACTACACGTTCTTTAAAATCTGTAAAAACATTTCATACTAATTTACAGAAAGCTATAAAATATGGTTTTAATAAAGAAAAAGCCTTGGCTTCTTTAACAACCATCCCCGCTAATATTATTGGAAATACTGCTATCGGAAATTTAAATGCTGGCAGTTACGCAAACTTTATAGTTACTTCTGGAGACGTTTTTGATGCCAAAACGACCCTCTATGAAAATTGGGTGCAAGGTGCTAAAAACGTAGTAAACGATATGACCATCAAAGACATTACAGGAAACTATATGTTGTATGTAAATAATAAAAACTACAATTTAACCATTGCTGGTAAAGGTGCTAAACAAACAGCCACTGTTAAAATGGGGGATAAAAAAGTGAAATCTAAATTTTCTTTTACAGAAGATTGGATTTCTATTACTCTAAATGAAGACGGTGTTTATACCAGAATGCGTGGTAAAACAATAAATGCTGCCAACGTTATGACAGGAACTGCATATGACACCAAAGGAAATGAAACTTCTTGGTCTGCAAGTGTGCAAGTAAAAAAAGATAGCAAGAAAAAAGAGGAGAAGAAAAAAAAGGAAGAAGAAACTATTGTTGTGCTTCCTGTAAGTTACCCTAACCTTGGTTTTGGAAACTATACACTGCCAGAGACGAAGATTATTTTAATTAAAAATGTTACGGTTTGGACCAGTGAAGCTGCTGGTATTTTAAAAAATACAGACGTATTGCTAAAAGATGGTAAAATTGCTGCCATTGGAAATAATTTAAAAGCGAGAAGAGCAATAGAGATAAACGGCACAGGAAAACATTTAACTGCGGGTATTGTAGATGAGCATTCACATATTGCAGCTTCTGCTATTAATGAGTGGGCACAAAACTCTTCTGCAGAAGTTACCATAGAAGATGTTGTAGACCCTAATGATATAAATATTTATAGAAACCTTTCTGGTGGAACCACTTCTGCACAGATATTGCATGGTTCTGCAAATCCTATTGGTGGACGTTCTGCAATTATCAAATTAAAATGGGGAGAAAATGCAGCGAATATGATATATGATGATTCTCCAAAATTCATAAAATTTGCTTTGGGTGAAAATGTGAAACAATCTAGAAGTCCGAACGGAACGCGTTTTCCGCAAACAAGAATGGGTGTAGAGCAAATGTTTGTAGATTACTTTACAAGAGCACAAGAATATGCAGTGCTAAAGAAAAGTGGAAAACCATACAGGAAAGACGATGAAATGGAAACCTTAGTGGAAATTTTAAACGGAGAACGTTTTATTTCTTGCCACTCTTATGTGCAATCAGAAATTAACATGTTAATGAAAGTTGCAGAGAGATTCAATTTTAGAATAAACACCTTCACGCACATTTTAGAAGGCTATAAAGTAGCAGATAAAATGGCGAAACATGGTGTTGGTGGTTCTACGTTCTCAGATTGGTGGGCCTATAAATATGAAGTAAATGACGCCATTCCTTTTAACGCTTCAATTATGCACA
>JBLHGY010000199.1:0-3475 GCA_047616665.1 Polaribacter sp. | reverse complement strand
CTCCGAATACATCTGAACTACCTGCTATTTCTGGATGCTTTCCCCAAACCACTAAAGGACCTTCGATACTTCTACTTGCACTACCAGAACCTAAACGCGCTAAAAAAGAAGCTTTTTTATGGATAAACTCTTGAGTTAAACTAGGGTTTAATGCGTGTTCTAAACTCATTAAACACATTGCAATCGCACTTAAACCACTCGCAGAAGAAGCGATTCCACTAGAGTGCGGAAAAGAATTCTCTGAATTGATGCTCATTTTATACGCTAAAATATACGGACAATATGCTTGTACTCTTTTAAAAAATGCTGCAATTTTAGGCTTAAATTCTTCCTTTTCTTTTCCTTCAAAAAACAATTCAAATACTGCTGCTGCTGTTGTTTCTTTTTTAGAAAAATCGATGGTAGTAATGGTATGACAATTCTTTAAAGTGAAACTAATAGAAGCGTTTTTAGGTATTTGAGGGTCACTTTTTCCCCAATATTTAACCAGCGCAATGTTACTGGGTGTTTGCCAAGTAAAACTAGCTTTTTCAATTTTTTCTGAACCTATTTCTGTGTTAAATTGTGCTGTATTCAAAAGTCTAAATTTTGCATCAAAGATAAAACTATTTCTATGAAATTTCCGTCAACTTTTTAAGTACATTTTCTTTGTACGTTCTGCTTATAGGAATGGCGTTTTTACCAATTTCTACAAATTCATTTGTGTAAGAATTCATTTTTTTAAGATTTACAATATAAGATCTGTGAATTCTAAGAAAATTTTTAGCTGGTAATTTCGTCTCTATATTGCTAATAGTTTCTCTTGTAGTAATGGTTTTATCTACTGAATGAATTTTAATATAATCAGACAAACTTTCTACATATTGTATTTCATCAAAATTAATTTTTATCATTTTTCTGTCAGATCTCACAAAAATAAAGTCATTTTTAAGAACTGATTTTTCGATTTTTATTTCCGAATCAATAAAAGAAACTCCTTCGAAATATTTATGAATTGATTGTAAAAATCGATCAAAAGAAATTGGTTTTAATAAATAATCTACCGCTTGTAAATTAAAACCATCTACAGCATATTCTCTGTATGCCGTAGTAAAAATAATTTTAGCCTTTTGGTTGATTGATTTTGCCAGAGACAAACCAGAGATATCTGGCATGTTAATATCTAGAAAGAAAATATCAATTTTTTGTTGATTTGCAACTTCAAAAGCTTCCATTGCATTCTTGCATGATTTCACCAATTCTAAATTCGGAATTTTAGCTACAAAAGTTTCCAAAACATTTCTAGCAACTGGCTCATCATCAACAATAACACAATTAATGGTATTCATTTTTTAGCAATTTATTTTTACATGATAAGGAACTTGAGATTTCTCGTCATTGGTTCCTCATTCTGTCGAAATGACAATTTTAATTAAAACTCAATTTTTAAATGTACTTTAAAAGTATTATTATTTCTAATTATTTCTAATTGATGTTTGCCTGGATACAACATTTCTAAACGTTTTCTAATGTTCGGAAGTCCAATTCCAGTATTCGTTTCTTCTTTTCTTTTGGATGAATTTTCAATCTCAAAAAACAAACAATTATTTGCTATTTTTAAATGAATGTCAACCTTTAAAGATCCGTCAATAATTACACCATGTTTAAAACTATTTTCTACAAAAGGAATTAATAACATTGGCGGAATTTGAAGAGTATCATTCAATTTCTCTTTTTTGAAATTCACTATTAAAGTATCATGAAAACGCATTTTCTCTAAAGAGATATAATCTTCTAAATGATTTACTTCTGCTATTAAAAGTACTTTTGGTTTTTCAACTTGATATAAAATATAATCTAACAAGTTAGAAAGTTTTAAAATCATTTCTGGCACTTCATCTTTCTTCGTCAAAGCAAAACCATAAATAGTATTTAAAGAATTAAACAAAAAATGTGGATGAATTTGCATTTTTAAGAACTTCAATTCTTGTTCTTTTAATTGCAACTGAGTTTGTAAAAACTTGTGCTTTAAATCTTCGCTATTCGCAACAGTTTTGTAATTATAAAGCATCAAACCAAAAACAATAACTACTAAGACCACCATATAAACTCCTAAAATTATAAATGGAAACGTTTTTGTTAAAGGTGCTGTATTTTCTTGCGTTAATTCCACCGAAAAAACCAAACCATATAAAATTGACAGTACAATTAAAAATAAAGAAATTATAAACGTATAAGCTGCATACAAAATAAATTGAAGTTGCTTTTTTACAAATAAGTATTTAGGAAATAAAAAGAACAAAAAGAAATAACTAGTCGCCATTGTTATTGGCAATAAAAAAGCGGAAAACTTATTTACATACATTATATTTTCGCTCCCATAACCTAAAAAATAGGTAAAGAAAAAATAAACACAAATCCAAAAAAAAGAATGAATTATGCATTTAAACAGTAGTTTTAGAATTAATTTTAATCTCATTGCAATTGCAATATCTCAATTTTTAGAGAAAATGTGGTTTTTTTTGCGATAAAATTCAAAAAACAAATGGGTTTCTACACTTTTAGGGTATTTTGCAGTAAAGGGCAATAAATAGGTGAAGTCCACATCAGAATAATGCGGCTGTCTAAATAAAAAAAAACGTACTAACAGTTATTATAAATTTGAATTAAATAAATTTAAAACTATACTTATGAAATTTTTAATTATTGATTTTTTAAACGAAGGTGGCCCCTTATTTATGTACACAACGCTTATAATACTAATTACTTGCCTTATTTTAATTGTAAAAGAATTTATTAAAAAAGACGAAAGTAAAAAGACCTTTAACAGTATTAAATCTCTAAGTTTATTTGTACTTGTTTGGGGATTTTTTGGCTTACTAATTGGTTTAACTGGTGCTTTTGATGCCATTTCTATGCAAGGCAATGTTTCTCCAGAAATTTTAGCAACTGGTTTAAAAATTGGACTTCTTTCGCCCATCTTTGGTACACTTTCATTTTTGATTGTGAGAATAGGCATCCTTCTGCTACAGCTAAAAAAATAACAACTATTAAAATTCATTCTATTCATTTACCTATTTCATTCATTTGAAATAGGTATTTTTGTGTTTATGAAAACTAAGAAAGTTTTTTTATTACTAAATGGTGAACAACCAAATAAATTGCCCGTATTTTCTAATTATGAAATTATTTGCGCAACAGACGGTGCGTATCAATATTTACTAGAAAATAATATAAAACCTCATTTTATTTCTGGCGATTTCGATTCTCTAGAAGCGCTTCCAAAAGAAATTGAAGCCATAGAAACACCCGATCAAAATTTTACAGATTTCGATAAAATACTTCAAATTCTTTTTGATAAAGGACATTCCACTATAGATGTGTTTGGAGCTAGCGGAAAAGAGCAAGACCATTTTTTAGGAAACCTAAACACGGCAATCGAATGGGAAAAGAAATTGAAAATTACTTTTTTTGACAATCATGGAAGCTATTTTTT
>JBLHGY010000198.1:0-3507 GCA_047616665.1 Polaribacter sp. | reverse complement strand
CAAATCAGCATACAAATAAAAAAATAAAGTGTTTATTTGTACTTCAGTTCATTCACTTATTGATTACGTTATCACGAAAGGCAGAGGGATTAGACCCATTGAAGCCTTGGCAACCTCTCATTTATGAGAAAGGTGCTACATTCTACAAGTAAATACAATATTAATTTCAGTATTTCTTGACAGATAACAGAGAAAAAAACACCTTTCCTGATGACATATATTGATAAAAATATCAAACAATGTCGAAAATTACAAAAGAAATAAAAAACAGAATATTAGTGCTCGATGGCGCTATGGGCACCATGCTGCAAGCCTATAAATTTTCGGAAGAAGATTTTAGAGGAGAACGTTTTAAAGATTATCCAACTCCGCTTCAAGGGAACAATGATCTGTTGTCTCTTACACAGCCAGAAGCAATCAAAACAATTCATGCAAAATATTTTGAAGCAGGTGCAGATATTATAGAAACCAATACCTTTTCTGGAACTACCATTGCAATGGCAGATTATCAATTAGAAGATTTGGTATATGAGCTAAACTACCAATCTGCAAAAATTGCCAAAGAAGTTGCTACAGCCTTTACAGCAAAAGAACCCCACAAACCCAGGTTTGTAGCCGGTGCAATTGGGCCAACAAATAGAACCGCAAGCATGTCTCCAGATGTAAATGATCCTGGGTATAGAGCCGTTACTTTTAACGATTTAAGAATTGCTTACAAACAACAGGTAGAAGCTTTAATAGATGGTGGTGTAGATGTACTATTGGTAGAAACTGTTTTTGATACCTTAAATGCCAAAGCAGCTTTGTTTGCTATAGAAGAAGTAAAAGAGGAGAGGAATATCGATATTCCAATAATGTTAAGTGGCACGATTACAGATGCATCTGGTAGAACATTATCTGGTCAAACAGCAGAAGCGTTTTTAATATCTGTTTCTCATATTCCATTATTTTCAATCGGATTTAATTGTGCCTTGGGCGCCAATTTACTACAACCCCATTTAGAGGCAATTGCTCATAAAACGGACTTTGCTATCTCTGCGCATCCAAACGCAGGTCTGCCAAATGCTTTTGGAGAATATGATGAAACACCAGAGGAAATGGGTGAGCAGATTGAAGAATATTTAAAGAAAGATTTGATAAATATTATTGGGGGTTGCTGCGGCACCTCTCCAGAACATATTAGAGTAATAGCAGGTATTGCTAGTAAATACAAACCTAGATCCCATCCCTCAATCCCTTCCCGAAAGGAAGGGAAGCTGGTTTAAGAAAATATAAAACAAATTGATAAAAGACTTTACAGGTCTAAACAATAAAAAAGCATGATTTTAGAAGTTGCCATATTACATATAAAAGAAGGATTGTCTGATGCGTTTGAAATTAATTTCAAAAAAGCGGAAATCATCATTTTATCAATGAAGGGATATATTTCTCATCAACTTAAAAAGTGCTTAGAACAAGAAGATAAATATATTTTATTAGTGAATTGGGATACTATTGAAGACCACGAAAGCGGATTTAGAAAATCTGATGCATATCAAGAATGGAAAGCATTATTACATCATTTTTACGAACCTTTTCCAACAGTAGAGCATTATAAATAATGAAAGTAAAACAAACAAAGTACATGCATTTGTCAGGTTTGGAGCCACTAGTTCTGAATGAAAACAGCAATTTTACTAATATTGGAGAACGCACAAATGTTGCAGGTTCAAGAAAATTTTTACGCTTAATTAAAGAAGAAAGATTCGACGAAGCTTTAGACGTTGCAAGACATCAAGTAGATGGAGGTGCACAAATTATTGACATTAATTTTGACGACGGTTTAATAGACGGAAAAGAAGCGATGGTTCGTTTTTTAAATTTGATTGCTGCAGAGCCAGATATTTGTAGAGTTCCCATTATGATAGACAGTTCTAAATGGGAAATTATAGAAGCAGGTTTGCAGGTTGTTCAAGGAAAATCTGTTGTAAACTCTATTTCTTTAAAGGAAGGTGAAGAGAAGTTTATTTGGGAAGCAAAACAAATAAAACGGTACGGAGCAGCAGTAATTATTATGGCCTTTGATGAAGTTGGGCAAGCAGATAATTATCAAAGGCGGATAGAAATTGCCAAACGTTCTTATGATGTTTTAGTTGATAAAGTAGGCTTTGCATCCGAAGATATTATTTTCGATTTAAACATCTTTCCGGTTGCCACAGGAATGGACGAGCACAAAAGAAATGCCATCGATTTTATTGAAGCAACCCGTTGGGTAAGACAAAATTTACCAAATGCTTCTGTAAGTGGAGGTGTAAGTAATGTCTCCTTTTCTTTTAGAGGAAATGATGGTGTTCGTGAAGCAATGCACTCTGTGTTCTTGTATCATGCAATTCAGGCAGGCATGAATATGGGAATTGTAAACCCCGCTTTGTTGGAGATTTATGATGACATTCCGAAGGATCTATTAGAACGTGTAGAAGATGTTATTTTAAATAGAAGAGAAGATGCTACAGAGCGGTTATTAGATTTTGCCGAGACGGTAAAAGGTTCTAAAGTAGAAAAAGGCTTGGATTTATCGTGGAGAGAAAATCCGATTCAAGATAGAATTACGCATGCGCTGGTAAAAGGAATTGATGCTTTTATTATTGAAGATGTAGAAACGGCAAGACAAGAATCTGAAAAGCCAATTGAAGTAATTGAGGGGCATTTAATGATTGGAATGAATGTAGTAGGAGATTTATTTGGCGCAGGAAAAATGTTTTTGCCACAAGTGGTAAAATCTGCTCGGGTCATGAAAAAGGCAGTAGGGTATTTGAATCCGTTTATTGAAAAAGATAAAGGAGAAGAACAAAAGGCATTGGGTAAAATTTTAATGGCAACGGTAAAAGGAGACGTGCATGATATTGGTAAAAATATTGTGAGTGTTGTTTTGGGTTGTAATAATTATGAGATTGTAGATTTAGGAGTCATGGTCGCTCCAGAAAAAATTATTGAAGCTGCTAAAAAAGAGAACGTAGATATTATTGGTTTAAGCGGATTGATAACCCCTTCGTTAGATGAAATGGTCTATTTGGCCAAAGAAATGGAGCGTCAAGAGTTTAAAGTTCCGTTGTTAATTGGTGGTGCAACTACTTCAAAAGCGCATACGGCGGTTAAGATAGATACACAATATACAAATGCGGTAGTGCATGTAAATGACGCTTCGAGAGCGGTTACGGTTGTGGGAGATTTGTTGAATAAGAAAACGAGCCATTTATACACCGCAAAATTAAAGAAAGATTATGACGAATTTAGAATTAAGTTTTTAAAACGAGGGAAAGAAAAAAACTATATCTCTTTAAAAGAAGCGCGCAAGAAGAAGTATAAAATAGCTTGGGAAACGTCTCAAATATGCAAACCAAAAGAGTTAGGGATTCAGATTTTACAGCAATTAAGCTTAAAAGAATTGCTTCCTTTTATAGATTGGAGTCCGTTTTTTAGAAGCTGGGATTTGCATGGAAAATTTCCAGACATTCTAACAGATGAGGT
>JBLHGY010000197.1:0-3516 GCA_047616665.1 Polaribacter sp. | reverse complement strand
TAGTATCTATGGCTGGCTCTTGTGTGCTCATCCACCAAAAAATGATACCCCCTAATAAAATCATTCCAATAAAAGAATTTACGTCGAATTTTTTCTGTTCCATGTGTTTTTTTAAAATGTCAATTTGTCATTTTTTACTAATCATTGAAAGTAAAAAGCGACAAATGTAGCGAAATTGTAGTGTTTTAAAGCGATTTTGCTGTGATTATTGTTGATACATTATATAATTCAAATAGTGTACCCTTTTAGATAAACTTGATTTAGCATCTATTTTTTAGATTGTTTTAAAGCAGCTTTTATGAAATCTACAAATAAAGGATGTGGTTCTAGTACCGTACTCTTATATTCTGGATGATACTGTACACCAACAAACCAAGGATGAGAAGAAATTTCTATCACTTCTACTAGGCCTGTTTTTGGGTTCATTCCTGTGGCTTTCATTCCAGCAGCTTCAATTTGTTCTAAATAGTCATTATTAAATTCAAATCTGTGTCTGTGGCGTTCGCTAATAAATTCAGATTTATAGGCCTTAAATATTTTTGAATCTTTTTTTAATTCACAATCCCAAGCCCCTAGACGCATGGTTCCACCTTTTTCGGTAACACCTTTCTGACTTTCCATTAAATTAATAACAGGATGTTTTGTGCTTTTATTCATTTCCGTAGAACTCGCATTTTCTAGACCTAATACGTTCCTAGAATATTCGATAACGGCCATTTGCATTCCTAAACAAATTCCGAAAAAAGGAATGTTGTTTTCTCTGGCATATTTTACAGCTCTAATTTTCCCTTCGATACCTCTATCGCCAAAACCAGGAGCTACCAAAATACCATTTACACCTTCTAGTTTTTTTGCGGCATTTTTAGGTGTTAAGCCCTCAGAATGTACCCAACGTACTTTCACTTTTGTTTCATTAGAAGACCCGGCATGAATAAATGCTTCGGTAATCGATTTGTATGAATCATGTAATTCTACATATTTGCCAATTAAGGCAATTTCTACTTCAGATTTAGGGTTTTTATGTTTCTTTAAGAATTGATTCCAAACTTTTAAAGCTGGTTCTCCTTTAGAAGAAAGCTTTAATTTATTTAAAACAACCGTATCTAAACCTTGTTCTAACATTAAATTTGGTACATCGTAAATTGTTTCCGCATCTATAGACTGTATAACATCTTCTTTCTTAACATTACAGAATAAAGCTAATTTACGTTTTATCTCATCAGATATTTCATGTTCTGTTCTACACACTAATATATCTGGACTTACACCACTTTGCATCAACATTTTTACTGAATGCTGAGTTGGTTTTGTTTTCAATTCTCCAGCGGCAGCTAAATAAGGTACCAATGTTAAATGAATAACAATGGCATTTTCAGAACCTTTTTCCCATAGTAATTGACGCACAGACTCTACATAAGGTAAAGATTCTATATCGCCTACGGTTCCTCCAATTTCTGTAATTACAATATCATAATCTCCGGTTTCACCTAAAAGTTGAACTCTACGCTTAATTTCATCTGTGATATGTGGAATTACTTGCACTGTTTTTCCTAAAAACTCACCTTTACGTTCTTTATTTATTACAGATTGGTATATTTTACCAGTAGTAACATTATTTGCTTGAGAAGTAGGTATGTTTAAAAAACGTTCGTAATGCCCAAGATCTAAATCGGTTTCAGCACCATCATCAGTTACATAACATTCACCATGCTCATAAGGGTTCAACGTACCTGGATCTATGTTAATATATGGGTCTAGTTTTTGGATGGTTACAGAAAAGCCTCTTTCTTGCAATAGTTTTGCTAAAGACGCTGCAATAATTCCTTTTCCAAGTGATGAAGTTACGCCTCCTGTTACAAAAACGTATTTAGTGTTACTCATGGTATTCTTAGGTTTGCGTAAAAGTACTAACTCTAAAAATTCTGTCAAATAAAAATGGTAAAAATATTTGTAAAAATGTGTATTTTTGTTCGATCGAAAAATATTTTAATATTTTTTCAAATAGTGTTTGTCAAAAATAAAAACAGTTGTATATTTGCCCACGCTTTAAAAGAGGTAAATTTCTGAAAGCAAAAAAAAGTAATCAAGAAGATATTTAAAAATACATATAATGCCGAAAAGAACTTACCAGCCATCAAAAAGAAAGAGAAGAAACAAACACGGTTTCAGAGAAAGAATGGCGTCAGCTAATGGAAGAAAAGTATTAGCAAGAAGAAGAGCTAAAGGAAGAAAGAAAGTTTCTGTGTCTTCAGAATTTAGACCAAAAAGATAATATAATGATTAACATTTGTTAATAATTAAGGTGTTACTATTTTTAGTAACACCTTTTTTTATACCCAACAACCAACTATTTTTGTAAAACATAACAACACAACAACTTACAACTAAAAACAATGCCAAAAAGAAAAGACCTCAATTCAGTTTTAATTATTGGATCTGGACCAATTGTTATTGGACAAGCCTGTGAATTTGATTATTCTGGTTCACAATCTTTAAGATCTTTAAGAGAAGATGGAATCGAAACGATTCTAATTAACTCTAACCCCGCAACAATTATGACCGATCCTTCAATGGCCGATCATATTTACTTATTACCTTTAACTACAAAATCGATCATTCAGATTTTAAAAGAGCATCCACAAATTGATGCTGTTTTACCAACAATGGGCGGTCAAACTGCATTAAATCTTTGTATCGAAGCAGATGATAAAGGAATTTGGAAAGATTTTGATGTAAAATTAATAGGTGTAGACATAGACGCCATTAATGTTACAGAAGATAGAGAGCAGTTCAGAGAATTAATGATAAAGATTGGAGTGCCAATGGCGCCTCAAGCAACAGCTACATCTTTCTTAAAAGGAAAAGAAATTGCACAAGAATTTGGTTTTCCATTAGTAATTCGTTCTTCATATACTTTAGGTGGTGCAGGAGCCTCTATTGTATATAAAGCAGAAGATTTTGACCATTTATTAAGTTTCGGTTTAGAAGCATCACCAATACACGAGGTGATGATAGACAAGGCGATGATGGGCTGGAAAGAATACGAATTAGAATTACTGAGAGATAGGAATGATAATGTTGTAATTATCTGTTCTATTGAAAACATGGATCCTATGGGAATTCATACTGGAGATTCTATAACAGTGGCACCAGCAATGACGCTTTCTGACAAAACATATCAGAAAATGCGTGATATGGCAATTCATATGATGCGTTCTATTGGAGATTTTGAAGGCGGTTGTAATGTGCAATTTGCAGTTTCACCCGATGATAAAGAAGATATTATTGCTATTGAAATTAACCCAAGAGTTTCACGTTCATCTGCATTAGCTTCGAAAGCAACAGGGTATCCTATTGCAAAAGTAGCCACAAAATTAGCTATTGGATATACTTTAGATGAATTAGAAAACGGAATTACAAAATCTACATCTGCTTTATTTGAGCCAACATTAGATTACGTAATTGTAAAAATACCACGTTGGAATTTTGATAAATTTGAAGGTTCAGACAGGACTT
>JBLHGY010000196.1:0-3517 GCA_047616665.1 Polaribacter sp. | reverse complement strand
TCTTTTTTTGTCAGTCGTTAATTGCAACAAATGCGCATTCCGTTCTTTGGCTCTATTTATAGCCCATTCAAACATTGTTTTTCCAATTCCGAGTCCTCTTTTATCTTTTCTAATTCTTACCGCTTCTATTTGCGCTCTAATTCCGCCTTGATAAGTCAGATATTGAATAAAGGACAATTGTAAAGTTCCAATAATTTCTGAGTTTTTGTTTTCGACAACAATTAGTTCTTGATTTTCGTCAGAGTTTATTTTTTCATATGCTTTTATATATTCTTTTGGTAAAGGGTTTTGGAAATTTTCCCTTTTTTTTCCAAGTTCATCATCAGTAATCATTTCTACAATTATTGAAACATCATTTTCTGTCGCTTTTCTAAAGTTCATTATTAGTTCTGATTTTTGCTTGTTGCCAACGTGATTGCATCTGTTTTGTTGCGTGTTTTAAGCAACTAAATTAGTAAATATTTACCGACCAATAAAGTCCGTTTGTACTTGTGCAAGTAAGCGAGAAGCTGGCAATAAATTAGATACTTTGTTGTGCACAGGCTTTTATTATTTTAATTGATTTTCTACTATTTTTTCCAATTCATTTTGTTTGAAGTCAAACCAAGATTGGCGAAAATTAGATTGGTCTATTTTATGCTTAAAATTCTGAAAAGGTTTTTTCTGTTGCAATACACGTTGCAACTCCAACTTAAAATTTTGGTCCTTTAGCTGCTCGATAAATTGCTCCATTATTTTAAATGATTCGAAACTTTCAGGTATCTCAATTTTTATAAAATTTTCTTTTTTCTGATGTATCTTTTCCAAATGCTCACGGAAAATCTCTTTAAATTCTTCTTCGTCTGAAATTTGTGAAAAATCAGGAATTGCTATAATCTCATTCGTTCTCCTATTATAGTAGCATTCATTTCCGCAATCTAATTCTTGCGCAATTTCTCTAACTACACTTTGTTTTGATTTATCCATAAAAGCAAGCATGTGTATCCTTTTTTATGATTTCTATAATTTCCCCTAAATGAGTAGATTCAGGAAATGGCTCGTAAAGTTTCCATTTTCCGCTAGCTCGCATCCAAAATAGGTTCCATTTTTTCTTTGATTTATAATGTCGGATTTTAGCAAAATCAATTTGTTGCATCTTTTTTGGGTTTTCCCATTCAGGTCTGATTTCGAATAGGATTACAGTTTTTCCGTCGTATGAATACCCAATATCAACTTGTTTGCGAATTTCAAGGTTTTCAGGACGTAATGATTCCACATACTTTTTAATAGTAGATTCGTTTATGTCAATCGTAGTGTTTTTCATTATGTTCCAATTTTTTTTAACGTGTGCACAACATTATTGTGTTTGGTTTATTGCGTTGTTTAGGCAATAAATTTACTAAATAATTACTGACAAAGAAAATCTGTGAGGATTTTCTTAAGTAAGCTAAAAGCAAGCAATTAATTTTGTAAGGTGTTTTGGCACGTTATTGTTATTCAGCTCTTTGTTTTAATTCAGGTAAATTTTTAGAAATTTCGTAATATTTCTTTGCATTCATTAAGCGTTCTCGTACTTTTTTTAATTGCTCATTTAATTGCTTTGGAATATTGTATTTGATTGCAAAGCTTTTTCTTATTTCAGTATCAGTATACTTGTCATATTCTTTCCAGTCAATTTCTAACGTGTTCACAAGGACTATTTGTTCTTTTATAATTTCTAAAAGCTCCTTTGATTCATTTGAGGTGACATCATAAAATTCTAGTTGTCTTAAAATATCTTTTGGGAAGGCATAACGCCAATTATCAATTGAATTTCTATTAAAGTACTTTCCGTTTTCTTTAAAATTCTTAAGCACAATTTTTTGAAGAATGATTGTATCTAAAGATACTTTTTTATCTTTTGAAAAGGCTGCCTTCAAACGAATCACTTGCTCGGTTGAACTTTTAGTATGCCATTTTTTTAAGGTCTTAATTGTATTTTCGTTAAATTCAATTCCGTACTCAATTTTGGCTTTATTTATTTGTTGGTCAACATAATTAAAATCTGATTCATATTTTTTGTAATAGACACTATTTAGGATCTCTTGATTTACAGATGTTGTTTCTTTTAATGCAAAGGTTATTACAAAACAAATTATGAATGAAAATAATATCCATTTTTCCGAGCGATAAATTAGTCTAACGATAAACCAATTTTGTGCAAAAACTACAATTGGAATTAAAACAAATAAAAGCCAATATTCTTCGAATAAATTTAATTGATTATCATAACCAGGCATTCCATATAAAATAAAAGGAACAATTGAACCAAATTTAGCAATCATCATTAAAATTAGCCAAAAAGTAAATAAAATATTTGTTCTTGATAATTGTTTATAAATTTTGTCTTTTTTCCTTTTATGATTATTATTTGTCATCCAAATTGCAATCGTAACTGAAAGACCTAAAACGGTTGCAAGTGATGCAAAAAAGTAATTATAAAATAGTAATTCCGATTTTTCTAAAATGAATAAATCAGCAGATAAAGTGGTGATATACCTAAAGACTTCTCGAAAATAATTAAACGTTACTGAAATTACAATTGCAGAAAATAAGCCTGAAATTATTCCAATCCAAAATCTTTGTTTCCCAATTTTTTGAATAGCTATTTTATCTTTCCTATAGTTTCCTATCATTTATAGATTTTGCTTTTAATCTGCTGCGTTTTTGTATATGGTTTGTTGCGTTTTTTAAGCATCTAATTTAGTAAATAATTACCCGCCAATAAAGTCCGCGAGAACTTTTGCAAGTAGGCGAGAAGCCAGTAATTAATTATATACGGTGTTGTACACTGGCTTTTTATTTCCACTTTTTCTTGTCAATTCGAAATATGTTCACAGGAGATCCTTCATAAGAGTCTATTTTCTGTTCCAAAATCATTCCATTTTTTAAAGCAACTTTTTCAGAACCAATATTTTCAACATGAACCATTGATATTAAAGAATCAGATAGATTATTTTCAAATGCATAATTTTTACATTTAATAGCAGATTCAGATGCATATCCTTTGTGCCAATATTTAGGAAGAATAGAATATCCAATCTCCAATCTTTCAACATTTTGAATAGATTGAATAAGTAATCCGCATTGACCTATTAATAGATTTGTCTCTTTATCTATTAAAACATTCATTACACCTAAATCATTTTCGTATCTGTTAAAAGTTTTCTCGAACCATATTTCACACATTTCTTTTTCAGAAAGATTTGAGTCCATTCCTAAGAATTTTGCTACATTTTTTCCTTTGAATAAATTTATCCAATCATCAAAATCTTCCAATTTTAATAGTCTGAATTTCAATCTCTCAGTTTCTTTTCCTTCTAGTGAGTATTTCATTTATTTGCTTGTGTACAACGTTGTTATGTAGGAAATGTTGCGTTTTTGTGAACGAGGAATTTCCAGCGGAAATTCAGAAGTTTGCAAAGAAGCAACAAGTTTTAGTTTAGCTAAATATAGCAATTTTTAATACACGGTGTTGTCTTTAGTGCTTTTGACAAGT
>JBLHGY010000195.1:0-3587 GCA_047616665.1 Polaribacter sp. | reverse complement strand
CACACTTCTTTTTTTATGCACAACAACCCTCTTATTTTCTAAAAATTTCTCAATAGATCTTGTAAAAAACATGAAACCAAGAAATATGGGTCCTGGAGGAATGTTTGGATGTGTAACTAAATTCGAAAGAGTAGTCAGAGAGACGAACGCATTGTTTCATAAAGATTGGGTGGAGTACAAAACCTTAAAATTTCTTCTTTTAAAGAACTAATAGCTGCACTATAAACTAATATTAAATATGAAAAATATTCTATTCATTTTGTTCTTAAGTTTTATCTATCTAAAAACTCAAGGGCAAAAATCTCCTGAAAACCAATTAGGAACCTGGTATATGTATAACGGTTCTCATAAACTATCAGAAAAATATTCCTTAAAAACAATGGCGCATTTTCGCTATTATGAAATGGCTAGTGCGTTTCAACAAGAAATATATCGATTGGGTATTAACTACACCTTTAACCCAAAAATAAACATAACAGCAGGCTTAAGTTATGCTACAGCAGATGTTGCATATGATACCTCTTCCATAGATCTCTATGAATCTCGTTTTTACGAAGACTTAAATTTAAAATGGAACTGGAACAAATTTACAACAAAACACCGCTTTCGATTAGAGCAACGTTTTATTCATAAAAATTTAAACACAGATCAATTTCAACATTGGTTGCGTTATGATTTTAATATAAGCTACCCACTTTCTAAAACTTGGAGTGCTTTTGTTTTTAATGAACTATTTCTAAATTTAAATAGCAGCAAAAGGTTTAATCAAAATTGGACTGGTACCGGGCTATTATACAAATGGAATGAAAATATAAAACTAAAAATAGGGTATTTTCAAATTAAAACACCTAATATCGTTTTAAAAAGAGCGCAATTAGGCATCCTTATAAATACTGATTTTTCTAAACAAGCTATTTAATTATGAAACCAATATTTACAAATGACGCTATTGTTTTTGGCATTTTAATGCTGTCTTTAGGATTTGTTTTTTATACAGAAAGCCTAAAAAATGGTTTTTGGCCTAAATTTTATAAGATCGTGCCCGGTTTATTTATGGCCTATTTTATTCCTGCAATTTTCACCACGTTTAATATTATTTCTCCAGAATGGAAAACAACAAATGCTACAGGAGAAATTATAAGTAATTCTTCGCAATTGTATTATGTTGCCAGTCGTTTTTTATTACCCGCTGCCCTCGTTTTAATGACACTAAGCATCAATTTAAAAGCGATATTTAACTTAGGTTCTAAAGCACTAATTATGTTTTTCACAGGAACAATAGGTGTTATTATTGGCGGACCTTTGGCAATCTTATTAATTTCTATTTTTTCTCCAGAAACTGTTGGAGGTGCAGATTTTGATGCTGTTTGGAGAGGGCTTTCTACCTTAGCTGGAAGTTGGATTGGTGGCGGTGCAAACCAAACTGCCATGTTAGAAATCTATAAATACAACCCTGCAAAATACGGCGGAATGGTCATTGTAGATATTGTTATTGCAAATGTTTGGATGGCTATTTTACTCATAGGGATTGGTAAGAAAGATAAAATAAATAAGTGGTTAAAGGCAGACACAACAGCTATTGAAGAATTAAAAGAAAAAGTGATTGACTTTACACAGAAAGTAAAGAAAAATCCAACACTTACAGATTTTATGATTATGCTTGCAATTGGTTTTGGAACCGTTGGTTTTGGGCATTTTTCAGCAAAGTATTTAAGTGCATTTTTCTCTGATTTTGTAGCTGCAATAGACTCACAAACCTGGCGAAATGTATTTTCATTTTTAGGTTCTAGCTTCTTTTGGCTCATAAGTATTTCTACAATTATAGCCATACTTTTATCTTATACCAAAGCAAAAAACTATGAAGGCGCAGGTGCAAGTAAATTAGGTAGTATTTTTATATATATTTTAGTAGCAACTATTGGCATGAAAATGGATCTAAAGCAGGCTTTTGAAAACCCTGGTTTAATAGCAATTGGTATTGTTTGGATGACCATACACGCTATTTTATTAATTATTGTTGCAAAAATTATTAGAGCACCTTACTTCTTTTTAGCAGTTGGTAGCCAGGCAAACGTAGGTGGTGCAGCATCTGCTCCTATTGTTGCGCAAGCGTTTCACCCTTCTTTAGCCACTGTAGGTGTTTTATTAGCTGTTTTTGGCTATGCAATTGGAACTGTTGGTGCAATTTTGTGTACAATTTTAATGGAATTAGCTTCAACTATTTAAAAAAATAAAGCATATTTGCAACCTAAAGTAAAGAACTAATGAAGAAAATAATAGTAGTTTTAGTAGTATCCATTTTAATGATTGCATGTTCCTCTAAAAAAGATGGAAATATGATCGTTGAAGGAACCATTAAAGGATTAAAAAAGGGAACTTTATATCTTCAGAAAATGAATGATACAGCAATTATTTCTGTAGACTCTGTTCATGTTCTTGGTGATGGCAACTTTAGGTTGACAGACAATGTTGCATCTCCTGTAATGTACTACTTAACTTATGACGGCAATGCAAACGACAAAAGAATTTTATTCTTTGGAGGTAAAGGCAACATCACGATTAATGATCATATGAGCACATTTGGCTTTAGTCCTGAAATAACAGGTTCTCCAAACCAATTAGTACTTGATAAATTTTTGAAAATTAACAATCAATTTAAAAATCAACGTTTAGAATTCATTAAAAAAGAATTTGAAGCAAGGCAGTCTAAAAACACAGATTTAATTGAAGATCTGCAGAAAGATTATAATAGAATGATTAGAAGAAAGTATTTATATACTACTAATTTTGCTTTATCTAACCCAGATTCTGAAGCGGCAGCATATATTGCTTTAACTGAATTGTATGATGCAAATATTAAACTGTTAGACACCATAAACAAGAAATTATCTATGGAAGTAAAAAATTCTATTTATGGAAAACGTTTAGATGCATATATTCTCAAGATTAAATCTAAAGAAAATAAATAAGCAGTATAAGAACCGAATTAGAACTCGGTTTTTATTATTTCTGATTTTAAAAAATAGTATATGAAATATTTATCTCCAGAAATAGCGGCTTTATCTAAAAATTTTGATGTTTCAAAATCACTTGCCAAAAGAAGTGTGTCTTGCGGTATTTTTCAAGATTGCGACGCTGCGAAAAAATCCCTTAAAATATATCAAAAAGAGAAATCACAAGGTGAAGTCTAATTTAAAGTTTTACTTTTAAGCTCCACTCAAAGCTAAATTTAGAAACAACTACTCCATCTTCATTTTTCCCTTCAGCAATTAATTGCACCACCTGCCCTTCTTTGTTTATTTTAGACATCTTTATGGCTTTGCTAATTTCGTTTCCTCCTTTACACGTAAACACAATTTTACCAGTTGCCTTTTTATAAAAATTTGCTTCTTGGTGCGTTACTAGCATAGAAACATTTTCCTTTGAATCTGCTATCGCCCTCATGACCAAAACACCCGTACTCATTTCTGCCGCCATACCTTGGGCTGCCCAAAACATGCTTTTAAACGGATTTTGATTCATCCACTTGTGTGTAATTTTAACAGTTGCCTGTTCCTCTGAAAGTGTTTGTACTCGCACGCCACTTA
>JBLHGY010000194.1:0-3595 GCA_047616665.1 Polaribacter sp. | reverse complement strand
AAAAACGTTTTGTTGCGTTACAACATTGAATCCGAGGTACTAATCATTAAAATTAACTATGAAAAAAAAACACTTTATAACCATAACTATATATTTGTTATGTATACATCTTAATTCTCAAACTACTGAAGTAGTAAACGAATTAGAAATCCCTTTTGGAATAGCATTTAAAGGAAATGAATTATATATTGCTCAATACAATACTGGCAAAATTTCTAAAATTGACATATCAATTTCAAACCCAATATTAACTGATATAATAACTGGATTAGATCATCCTTTTGGTATAGCTTTTAATGGAAATGACCTTTACATAGCTGAAGTGGTAGGAAAAAAAATTTCTAAAGTGAACGTTACAGCAACAAATCCAACTTTAACTGATGTTATAACTGGTCTTGATTTTGTTTATGGATTGGCATTTAAAGGAGATGAACTTTATTTTTCGGAGCGTTCTTTAAACAAGATTTCAAAAATAAATATTACTACAGCTCAAAGTATCGTAACTACTGTTTCAAATGGATTAAACGGACCGATTAGATTGATATTTAAAGAAAATGATTTATATTTTAGTGAATATGACGGCAATAGAATATCTAAAATAGATACTAATTTAACACCACCTATTTCATCTGATGTAATAGTTGAGCTAGAGGTTCCTGGTGCTATTGCATTTAAGGGAAATGAATTATATATTAGTTCTGAAACAGGAAATATTTATAAAATTGACATTACGGAAATGTCTATCAAAGTACATACAGTTCTGTCTGGACTAACAAATCCATCGGGGTTAAGATTTAATGGAAACGACCTTTACATTTCTGATATTGGTTTAAACAATATTTCTAAATACTCTTTAACCACTCTTTCAAACAATGAATTATTTACAAAGGAAAAAGTAATATTATTTCCTAATCCAGCAAATAATTTTATTCAAGTCTCAGGAATAAACAAATTAGAAAAATATAGTATTTATGACTATTTAGGAAAAAAAGTAATTAACGGTATAATATCAAGTAATGAAAAAATTAATATTAAAACGTTAACAAATGGAGTCTATTTTTTAAAACTTAACAATGGGCATAAAATTAAATTTATAAAAAGTGAAATTAATTAAAACGTTTGCCAACAACCTGTAAAAAAAATACTGGTAAAAGCTTACTTGTAAAAATCCTATCGGATTTTCTTGTTTCGTGTTTTATTTTTAACTTTATTACTTAACCAACGCAACTTTCATTGTACAAACACGTACACCATTTGAAAAAAAATGAGAAATTTAATTTACATTTTAATACTTACAATATTCTTTTCTTGTAACAGAAAGTCAGGAGAATTAGATTTATGTGGTTTAGGAGTTCTTAAGCCATATTATCTAACTGGTCTTGATTACAAAGGAGGAATATATGCTATTAAAGAAAAATATAACCAAGAATATATTCCTGTGAAAAAAGGAAAAATTTCTGGAATAGTAAAGATTCGTTTTGATGTTAATTGTAAAGGAGAAACCGGAAATTTTGACGTTGAAACTTATAATCTAAAGTATGAATCAACAACTATAAATGATTCCATTGTTAATCAAACAGTTTTAATCGCGAAAAAATTAAATAATTGGATTCCTGGAACGAATGATGATCATGAAAATATTAATTCATTTAAATTTATAGCAATAAAATTAATTAATGGAGAAATTAAAGAAATAGTACCCAAATGATAAAATGGATTAAACGAATCGTAATTGGATTTTTAAGTACAATTCTTATACTAATTTTACTTCTTGTTATAATTAAACCAATACCATATTACATAATTAATAATGCTGTTGGTATAAAAATGCAATGGTATGGATATGATAAAGAAGGTAACGAAATGATTGAAAAATCAATAAAAAAACTCAAGAACTTTAGTGCTTTACAATATCATTCAGCTTCTGTTCAAAACACGAAAAATGGTAATTATAACAAAGCTATAGAATATTTAGACAAAGCATCGGAATTGGAACCAGAAGAAGTTGATGGCTATTATGGTTGGTTATTACTTTACTATTACCGAGATTATGAAAAAGCTTTATTTCATTTGAATAGATATGATGCCTTTACTCCAGATTTTGTTGATTATCCACAAGGAGATAATATACTTTTCACAAAAGCTTTATGTTATAAAGAATTAGGACAATATTCTAAAGCATTAGAATTATTTGATAACGCAATTAAATCTGAACTAAAAGAACACGATGAAAATTGGATTTCACATCAAATTTACTTCCAAAAAGCGAGAACATTACATTTATTAGGTCAGCAGAAAAAAGCTATTGAATATTACGATAAAACAATTAAGTCGTGGAATAAAAGTGCCGAATCCTTTTATTATAAAGGTCTTGCTCAAATCGAAATTAGTGATGAATTAGTTGGTCTTCAAAATCTGAATATCGCATTAGACTTAATAAAAAAAGGTTATAAAACTTCTGATAGCTATGTTGCATTATTTGACGAAGTTTATCAAATGGAAATTGAAAAAACAATCATTGAACTTTAGTAAAAAAAACGGTGCACAACAAAGTAGATAATTTATTGCTAATTCTAGCCTACTTTCGAAAACCCTCGCGGCCTTTTTTACCTCCTATTTTATGTACTAATATTAATACTTAAAAACGCAACCAATCTTACACATTATCGCTGCTAAACATTAAACGATTCTCCAAAAAAATAGCAATGCCAAAATTGACCTGATAGGAATACTTTTTGGACTTAATTTAAGGCAGAAAATTCTGCTAGATGGTTATATTTGCTTTTAAAAAAAAACAGTATTATTATTTTTTAAAAAAAACAAGTAGGCTTCTCATTTAAAAAAAAACAAATTATAACAGGAAGAAAAATACTTTTATCTAGAAATGCAACTCTATTAAGAGGTACTTTATGCCACATATATGGCGTTGGCAAAAATTAAGAGGAAGCTGAAAATCTTTTAAAGAGTAAGCAAATATCAAATTATTAAAAACATTTAATGAAAAATTTATTTTTTAAATTATTAATTTTAGTATCTATCACAATTTATTCACAAGACAAAGTTCAAGAACCAGATTTTATTGGAGAAGCTTTTATTATTGACTCTGATAATTCTATCTTACCTTTAGAAAAAGAAACTATTGAATTAAAAACAAGTGCTGGAGTTAGTATTGCCATTATAACTGTTGCGAAAACCAAAAAAAAAATAAAAATAAATGGCTGTTGTTCTAAAATAGTTTATAAACCTAAAACTGAAATTAATTTAGTAGTTAGAGCTGTTGACAACGAAACAGATCCTATGTCAATCGTGAATATTTTTAAATTTAAAAGGAAAAAGAAAAAAAGAGTAGCGGAATTAGCGTCTTATGGAATATGGTCTAGTTCAACTAATAATCTTGACCGTTTAAAGTTTAAAGCTAAAAAATATGGAGAAAAATCATATTTATTGACTGTAAGTGAATATGAAAGAAATACTGAATATGGAATTATTATAACTAACCCTAATTCTTTAGATGAAAAGAGCGTTATTGTTTCAACATTTGCAATTGAATAAACTTTTACCAACACCATATATAATTAATTACTAGTACTCGCCT
>JBLHGY010000193.1:0-3709 GCA_047616665.1 Polaribacter sp. | reverse complement strand
GCAGGACCAGAACCTATAATTAAACATTTTATTTTTTCTATTGTATCTGACATCATATTATCTATCGAGTTTGGAATCGTAAAAATATAGTTTTTTGTTATTTATCATAGGGAATGTTTATAAGTTTTAACAATGAAAATATAACTCAATTTAATTAAAGATTTATCTTGAATAATAAACATTAATTTAATTGCTTTTTTACAAAAAGAATGTATCTTTGCAGACCTTAAATGAGCAATCATTTTCGGGGTGTAGCGTAGCCCGGTCATCGCGCCTCGTTTGGGACGAGGAGGTCGCAGGTTCGAATCCTGCCACCCCGACTAAAAACCATGATAATTTAATTTATCATGGTTTTTATCTTTTTATAAAATAAAATTTTTCTTCTATATTTAGTCACAAACAAAATTAAAAATTATACTTTTAATGCGTTTTACTTTTTATAGGAGCTTAAATACAGTTATCTGCTAAGATAAAATTCACAACCTAGGTAAAAGCGCATAAGCACAAGTTATATATTCGTAAAATTGTATTGGTTACATAACAATAATAGCCTTTATATAAACCTAATTTAATGGTACAAAAAACAGAATTCAAAATCAATAATTAAGAATAATTCAAAGATCTAATCAAATTCCTTTTTCTTTCACTAATTATGAAAATATTATTGTTTAAGTGATTCGTTAATTCCTTAAACATTCGTATCTTTGTGTAAAATATAATTATTATGGCTCGCAAGAAAAACATCAGTAAAGACAACTTAATTTCTTGGTACATGGAGTTTGTACTAGAACACAACCACCACCCTAAATCTGTATTCAGTTTCGCAAAAGAAAACAATTTTGAAGAAGCTGATTTTTATAAATTCTATGGTTCATTTGAAGCGATAGAACAATCTATTTTTAGTGAATTCTTTAACAATACAATAAAGATGCTCGCTAAAAGTGAAGAGTATCCCAATTACGATGCTCGAAACAAACTATTGAGCTTCTATTTTACATTTTTTGAGATGCTAACGGCAAACAGAAGCTACGTTGTGTATGCGCTAGAGGGTAATGAAAATGTTATAAAATTAAAATCTTTAAAATTATTAAAAGATTTAAAACAAGACTTTAAAACGTTTGCAAATAATATTGGTATTGAGAAGATCGATCTTCAACAAGAAAAATTAGGTGAAATTCAAGACAAAGCTACGCAAGAATCTTCTTGGATACAACTAATACTTACTATGAAGTTTTGGCTAGATGACTCTTCTGCCTCATTCGAAAAAACAGATATTTTTATTGAAAAATCTGTAAATGCTCGATTTGACTTATTAGATATAAAACCATTAAAAAGCATTATTGATTTCGGAAAATTTATTTTAAAAGAAAAAATTAACTTCAATTAAGAAGCAATGAAAACAATAGACTCTATACCAACATCCAAAATACAACGCGCATCAAAGCTAGTTACCACTGGGGCTAAAATTGGTGTGAATTATTTAAAATATTATGGTGACAAATTAACCAAATCAGAAGAAGAAGCAAAAGAGAAGTTAAATACAAATAATGCAGAAGACATTTACAATGGCCTGCAACAATTGAAAGGAAGTGCTTTAAAAGTAGCACAGATGTTAAGTATGGAAAAAAGTGTTTTACCGAGAGCTTATGTAGAAAAGTTTTCACTTTCTCAATTCTCTGTACCTCCCTTATCTCCGGCTTTAGTGGTTAAAACTTTTAAAAGGTACTTTGGTAAAGATCCGAATGAAATTTATGACAAGTTTGATACTGTTTCTACAAATGCAGCAAGCATAGGGCAAGTGCATAGAGCAGAAAAAAACGGTAAAAAATTAGCTGTAAAAATTCAATATCCCGGAATAGCAGATAGTATTACCTCAGATTTATCGATGGTAAAGCCAATTGCTGTTAAAATGTTTAATATTAGAGGTAAAGATTCTGATAGATATTTTAAAGAAGTAGAAAGCAAGCTAGTTGAAGAGACTAATTACGTTTTAGAAGTGGAGCAAAGTATTGCAATTGTTGCCGCATGCAAACACATACCGCACTTAAACTTCCCCAATTATTATGCTGATTTATCTTCGGATAGAATTATAACAATGGATTGGATGAATGGATTGCATTTGTCTGAATTTTCTACAAATGATCAAGAAATATCTAATAAGTTGGCACAAGCCTTATGGGATTTTTATATGTTCCAAATTCATTCCTTGAAAAAGGTACATGCAGATCCGCACCCTGGAAATTTTTTAGTATCTCCAGAAAACGAGCTCATTGTAATTGATTTTGGATGCATGAAAACGATTCCGATGGATTTCTATACACCTTACTTTGAATTAGCTAAACCAGAATGCATAAATGACCCTGTGCTTTTTGAACAAAAACTATATGAGCTAGAAATTTTAAGAGAAGATGACTCTGAAGAAGAGTTAGCCTTTTTTAGAGGTATGTTTCACGAGATGTTAAGCTTATTTACACAACCTTTTCATGAAGAGGAATTCGATTTTTCTGATGATATCTTTTTTGGACAAATCTCTGATTTAGGGAGCAAGTACATGAAAAGCTCTGAATTAAAAAATATGAATGGTAATAGAGGCTCGAAGCACTTTATTTACATTAACAGAACCTTTTTTGGATTGTATAATTTAATGCACGATTTAAAAGGAAAAGAAATTAAAATTAATAATTATAAAAATTTATAATGGCCTTTTTCAACTTTGATGACATACAAAACCTAGAAAAAATTTATAAAATAAATTTAATAAATAGCTGTTCTGGTTTTAAATCAGCAAATCTATTGGGGTCCATATCGGAAGAAGGAATTTCTAATGTAGCTGTTTTTAGTTCGGTTACACATTTAGGATCTAAGCCGCCTACGCTAGGTTTTATTTTACGCCCTACAACTGTTCCAAGAGACACCTATAAAAATATAAAAGATTTAGGTGTTTTCACAATAAACCATATTCATCAAGACATCATAGAAGATGCGCATCATACCTCGGCAAAATACCCAAAAGAAGTATCAGAATTTGACATGACTGGATTAGAAGAAGAGTTCAAAGGAAATTTTAAAGCTCCTTTTGTAAAAGGTGCTCCAGTACAAATGAGTATGAAATTTATAGAAGAAGTATATGTTCCTTCTAATGATGTAATGCTCATTGTTTCTCAAATTCAAGAGTTGTATATTGATGACGCATTATTGCAAGAAGATGGCTTAATTAATTTATCTAAAGGAAGCATAGCTGCCATAAATGGTTTAGACACCTATGCAATTCCGGAATTTAACAAACAACTGTCTTACCAAAGACCAAAGAAAATAAGTTAAAGTGTATGAAGATTCTCGTAACAGGCGCCACCGGATATATTGGAAAAAGATTAATACCTCTTTTACTGAATGATGGGCATGTTGTGGTGTGTGCAGTTCGAGATAAAACAAGAGCACAAAATTATTTTAAAGACAGGAAAAATATAATTCTAGTTGAGGCCGATTTTTTAAATTCTCAAAGCTTAGAAAACATACCTAAAGATATAGACATTGCGTATTACTTAATTCACTCGATGTCTAATTCAGTAAAGGAATTTCACCTTTTAGAAGAAAAATGTGCTTTCAATTTTAAAAGGTTTGCAGAACAGTCTCAGTTAAAACAAGCCATTTATTTAAGCGGTATCACGAACGACACAAAACTATCTAAGCACCTCCTTTCTAGAAAAAA
>JBLHGY010000192.1:0-3712 GCA_047616665.1 Polaribacter sp. | reverse complement strand
ATTTTTATAATAGAATCCATTTTTGACAATTCAATTGTTCCATTATATGAATTTTTTGATATTAACTCAAAATTCATATTTTTTTCAGGATTACTAAATTCAATTGTAAATATTGTTCCAATTTCAACTTCTTGAGAATAGGCTGAAATTGAAAGGCTCAATATTATGAATATGTTTATTAGTTTTCTCATTTCTTAAATTGGCAACGTGATTGTTTATGATTAGTGGCGTGTTTTCAGCACCTGATTTAACAAATAAAAGCTAGATAGAAAATTTGCAAGGACTTTCGTAAATAGGCTTGCACTAGCAATTAATTTTATACGGTGTTGGCAAATCGTTTTTGTCTTTATAGATATACTAATCTTAAAAACAGTTTCCTTTAGGTTTCTCAATACAATTTCCATTCCCATAACAAACAGTTTCAGTTTCACATTCTTCTTCTGGTGTACAAGAAATTATTACTAATGTAAACCCTAATAAAAGAGCATATATAAAATTCCTGTTTTTAAATTTTTGATTCTTCATTTTTTTTATTTATTAAATTGTTCAATTGCATTTTTAATATGCTTGTGTCTATTTCGAGTTGTTAAGTAATTAGTTACAAGGGTTCCAAATCCAATTCCAATAATAACAGCACTTCCTGTTACGTTTGGAGTTTCTTCTCCTTGTGGTATATTACTGGTTTTATTTATAAGTGTGGCTACTCCTGCAGTCATAATAATTCCACCAACAATATATAAAATTGTTTTCCTTTGATTAACAGATTTAAACTTTTGCAAATGAAACATACTATTTTGATTACTAATTAAATCTATTTTTAGATTTTTATAATTTGCTTTTTTTAGGTCGTCAAATTCATTAATGTTATAATAATAATCAACAAAATGGTTTGGTCCCATACTTCCCATCATTCCATTTGGTCCCATCATCATTGTATTTGAAACTGACTCTTCTTTGAATAAATTAATGTTTCCCCTAACGACTCTTTTGGCAAATCCTACTCTTTCAATAAAATCCAAGTTCATTGTATTTGCAAAAAAGCCTTCACTGTTTTTGTAAAATTTTACATCCGAATTAGCTATTGCTCTATCGGAGACTAAAAAATAAGATTTTGAGAATTTTTTAGTTACATATTTCACATTATTTGAATAAATTTTCTCTCCTGAAAAAAGATAGGTGAAATCTTTTTTCTCTTGTGCAAACAAAATATTATTCATTAATATAATTATAGCAATTAAAGGTGTTTTTTTCATATTCAATTTGTGTATTTATTATCTATATTCGTTTAAATGTTTGCCAACTGGTTATATGAAGCACAAAGTTCTCGTTTACGGGGTTTCATTTCCGGATAACAGGAACTTTTCTTCCTTTTATGATTTGTTTTTTTTTGTTTAAATGCTTAAACCTACGGGGTCTTAAAAAAAATGAATGCCGTTTTTTAAAAAAAAATAAAGATAATGAGGTTGTGTATAAAATGTGTGTTTAAATTAGTCCAAAATATGTTGCTAAAAGTCCTATTTTGTCTTTGTTGTTTTTTTGGGAGAATCGTTTAATGTTTAGCGGCGTTAATATGTAAGATTGGTTGCGTGTTTTAAGCACTAAAGTTAGTAAATAAATCAAAGATAGAAAGTCCGCGAGGACTTTCGTAAATTGTCTAAAACCAGCAATTTTTTTTATACGGTGTTGTACATAGTTTTTTTAAAAGTTCATTGATAATCCAATTCCGTTTCCGTTCGCAACAATTTTAAATTCAGGATTAAATTCATTATTATATGATGTAAAATTTAAAGAGGAATTATATAAATCAACAGCTTTTTTTGCATTCTTATTCACTCCAGAAGAAATTGGAATTCCAATTGCAACTAAACCTGCTCCAATTCCAGCTAGTGTCCAATTAGCATCACCACCACCAATAGCAGTTCCAATTGGAAAACCAATTAATGCACCACCAGCTCCTCCTATGATTGAAGCAAGCACATTATTAGATTTGGCTTTTTTCATAAATTTAAGAGCATCAGAATTCGATTCCATAGCTTTGACCAGTTTTCCCATTGTCATTTTATTTCCGTCTTGAGAATAAATATATCCACCAAAGACTTTTTTCATTTCTATTTTTTGTGCGTTACAAAGTGAGATTATTGTTAAAGCAAAAATTAAAGTTAAAATTGTTTTTTTCATTTTCTTAAGTTTATTTTTTAGGTTAAATTATGTACAACGTTTAGTATAAGAAACGTAGGGCAATAAATAAGCACTTTCGTTTCGGTTTATTACTTAGCTAAATATAAATATTTTACTTTTATTTTTCCTTCTATAAACGCCAAATTTTATATTTAGCAGTCTTTGTAAATAAGCACAGAACTTTGGAGTTAACACAAACGCCCTATGTTTTTTATACATTGTTGGCAACTGTTTTTGTTTTTTTATTCATTTTTCTCGTCCAATATGCTATTATTAATCCTCCAACAATTCCAGGAATAAACCAACCATAAAAACTTGGAAAAAATCCATTCACTACTACAAATGCAGTTGTTGCTGAAATGTAACCGCCTAACATTTTTCCTAAATGTAATTTCAACCATCCTCTTCTCAATCGTTCAGGATTTTTAAATAATATTAAATCTCTCACAGAAAAGATTATTCCAACAATTGCAAAAACGACAAGAACTATATTTATACTTTTTGTTAGTATGATTGGCAGTGAAATCATTAAAATTCCTGTTATAATCATAATAATTGATATTAATTTGTCAATTTTTAAATCAGGATCTTTTCTTTTAAAATTCAACGCTCTATTTCCTGTTAAAACAAAATATAGACTAAAAATTCCGACTGCGAATAAAAATGGACTTTCGTGATTCGGAAGAACAGCAACTATCATAGCTATTATTCCAGATAATATCATAGAATAGAAAAAAATCAGTCCCGATTTTCTATGAATATTTTTTCCTTTTTTCGCAATTATTGAAACTAAACCTGCAAGCAAAGCAATTCCGCCAAATGCTGCGTGAATATATATTAATATTTGTATCGTTTTTTCCATTTTTCAGTTATGTTTAAGGATGCAAAATTCAGATAATAAATTCATTCAATTTATTTTCATTTACTGAGTTGTTGTTTTTCAGCGATGAGTTGGTCAAATAGTTGCCAACAATTGTATATGCACATTGTTGCTATAGTGTATATATGCACTGTTGCTATACACAATATTTGTAGCATCAAATTTAAAGAAAAAAGCACTGCCATTTATACGTATTTATACCTATTTTTTTTATTTAAATGATAAACCCTACTGGGTTTCGTAAAAAAATAATACTGCTTTTTTTTTAAGAAGTAAAGATACCTAAGTAGCATAAAGATGTACGTTTAATTAAGTCCAAAAAGTATTTACAGAAGGTCAATTTTGTCTTTGTTGTTTTTTTTGGAGAATCGTTTACTATTTAGCGGCGTTAATATGTAAGATTGGTTGCATTTTTAAGCAGTAATGGTATTCAATAAAATAGGAGGTAAGAAAGGCCGCGAAGATTTTGTAAGTAGGCAAGGGCTAGCAATAAATTTTAGAGGGTGTTGGTAAAAGTTTTTTATTTTCCACAATATTCAATCAATTCACCAACGTAAATTTTACCCCATTTATCAATAATTCCTTTTTCAATAGATTTTTCCAACATATTACAGGCTTTTTCTTTTTTTCCTTTTTTCATAGCAATAAGACCAA
>JBLHGY010000191.1:0-3714 GCA_047616665.1 Polaribacter sp. | reverse complement strand
TGGTTAAATTTTAATATTTCATTTAATCCTTGAAGGAGAAAATTTTGATTGGCAAATATGCTACTTTTTAATTGTTTTGACAAGAAATTTGTGTCTCCTCCTGTTAAAACTACTGTTAAATCTAAATATTTAAGGTAATAGTCTTCGATAATGCCATTTATCTCATTTTTTACGCCATTTAAAACACCAGAAATAATACTCTCTTCTGTATTTTTTCCAATAAAATCATTTAATTCTAAAGCATCTATGAGTGGTAAATTTGCGGTAAATTTATTTAAAGCTTTATATCGCATTTTTATACCAGGCGAAATTGCACCTCCCAAGTAAGAAGCATTAATATCTACAAAATCAAAAGTAATACAGGTTCCTGCATCAATAATCAAGACATTGGTCTTTGGATATTGTTTTACCGCAGCAGCAACTAATGCAATTCTGTCTACTCCTAACGTATCTGGAGTTTTGTATAAATTAGTAAAAGGCACTTTCAAAGAAGCAGAAATAACTATAAAATTGAAGCTTTTATTCAATTGCGCCATCTTTTTTTCTGAAATTGAACCAACATTTGATATGATTCCGCCAGAAATTGCATATTTTTTTATGATTTTTTTAATTTCAGAAACAATTATTTTTTTATCAAAAATAAGTAGTTCTATAAGTTTATCTTCCTCAAAAACAGCAGCTTTAACCCTAGTGTTTCCAATATCAATTGCTAAGTTCATTTGCCAAATTTAGATAAAAAATAAAAATAGATTACTTTTTTTTAAGTTTTCTTTAGTAGATATGAAAAAACATTTTATATTTGCATCCGCTAAGGCAATGGTACCTTAGCTCAGTTGGTAGAGCAAAGGACTGAAAATCCTTGTGTCCCTGGTTCGATTCCTGGAGGTACCACAAAATTATCCCGTAACTCATTTATAAAAAATGATGTACGGGTTTTTTGGTTTTTAGAGTTGCTCCAAAGGCTGCTCGAGAAAGATAAAAATACAGCTCTAAACTGTTTATATATTGGCAGCTAAGAAAGATTATTACTGACTTAAGTAAATTACTAGCCAACCAATTTAATACTGTAAAGTTTATAAATTAGATTCAATTCTCTTCTCAATCATCTTTATACGTCTCTCTGTAACTTTTAGAGGATGATATGCTTGTGGCTAACTAATTTTAATCTGTGTGGCTTTTACTTCACAATTTATGTTATATACTAACTATAGTAATAATTAAATTAATTGTTTTTAACAATTAATTTAATTACCTTTATACACTAATCATAAATCAATTTTAAATGAAAAAATTATTCTTACTCTCTTTACTCTTTGTTACAATAATAACATTAGGACAAAATATTGTTCATATACAATATAGGTATGTTGCTTCCGAAAATGTAGCTGAATTTGAAGCTTTAGAAACAGAACATTGGTCTAAAATCAAGAAAAATGCTATTGAAAATGGAAACATGTTAGTATCTGCTTTTTTTAGAGTTCATGGACGTACAGATGATGAAACAAAACCAACTCATGCTTTTGTTCAGGTATTTAAAAGCTTTGAGCAATATGAAGGTCAAATGAAAATATGGAATAATACGGAGCAAATCTTAGGGTTTAATCCAGCGTTTGCATCTACTAATGATATTTCAAAAACACTTTATAATGACACCTATAAATTAGTTGCAGAGCTTCCAATGGGAGAATTTAAATATGCGGTTTGGAATTTGGCCAAACCAAAGGACTTTAATGGATTTGTTAATGAAAATTTAAACTTGTGGATGCCTTATTTTAAAAAGAATTTAGGCAAAGATGGAGCAAGAACAGGCTGGGGAATTTTAGCAAGAGTGCACCCAAAGGGTATGGATGAATCAAGTATTATTACTTATGATCACTATAAAGATTTGTCAAGTGCTTTAAATTCTTTATCTCCAATGGATGCTGCTGATAATAAAGAAATTAATCAATTATTAGCAAAATCAAAAATGAATAAATATGATCCAGATGGATTTAGACATACAAATATTTGGGAATTAATTGAATTAATTGGCGCTCCTCAATAATATTAGATAGTATATTTCAAACTATTAATTTAAATATCTTGTCAAAAATAATTGAAAGAAAACCCTCTCAAATGGAGGGTTTTTAATTTATACCATAGGTATATTACTTTCCTACAATGCCCTTACTTCTAATCCTATTAGAAAAGTTAAACGAACAGCTAAAGAAGCACCACTTACAAACCTAAACTTTAAATTTTGAGATTTTTTGTACTTATGCTTTCCTATTTTCAGAAACTATAATAGCTCTAAAACATCATTTAAAATCGGATTTGTATTTTTTTGATTCCAAATGACAGAAAGTGTTGTTTTTTGCGAAATCATATCCAACTCAATAAATTTAATAGCATGGCCCCTTTTTTGAGCTAATGATTTTGGTACAATCGAAATCCCGAAATTATTTTCTACCAACTTAAAAATAGAACTAGAATGAATTGTATTGTGAGATATTAAGGGCGTAAAACCACAATCATCAAAAATCTGCATTACTTTTTCGTAATACGAAGTACTATATTTAGCATCAAATAGAATAAACGATGCTGCTTTAAATTGTGATAAACTTTTAAAGTTATCTTTATTTATTGGATGCTCTTTTGGTAAAACTAAACAGAAATTTTCCTTTAAAATAGTTTTAATTTCTAAAGCTATTGGCACTCTTTCTAGACGCACGAAGCCAATATCTAAAGAGTAATCAAGCAATCCTTCAATTTGATTCTGGTTGTCTATCTCTTTTAGGTTGAATAAAATATTTGGGTGATTTTTTTCAAAACTTAGTAATAAATTAGGAATAACATCTTGCATAGCAGAACCTACATACCCAATTTTTAGCGCACCCTTCTTACCATCATGCAGTAATTTTGCGTTTTCTAAAGTATGTGAAAGTGTTTTTAATTGTAATTCAAATTCCACTTTTAAATAGGTACCCACTTTTGTTAAAACAACCTTTCTATTGTGCCTTTCAAATAAAACAACTCCCAACTCTTCTTCCATAAGCTTAATTTGTCTGCTTAGGCCAGGTTGAGAAATAAACAACTTCTCAGCTGCTTTTCTAAAATGTAATTCTTCTGCTACAGCCAAAAAATAACGGAGATGTCTTAATTCTATTTGATAACCCATGGTTCTTAATAATTACAATAAAGAGTATTATAAAGCATCAAAAGTAATCATAACTTTGTAAATAGACAATTCAAATAAAATACAATGTTTAAATACGGAATAGATCAACTTACACTTCATAAAATACAAGACATTGCAACCGGTGTTTTAAAAGCAACTATTGATAAAGAAGCAGAAGAAAAAATAATTTCTAGCAGAAAAAAAGTAGAAATAATCACCAAAAAAGACAAAGCCGTTTATGGTATCAATACTGGTTTTGGTCCTTTGTGCGATGTGCAAATTTCACCTGAAGAAACAAACCAACTTCAAACAAACTTACTAATTACACATGCCGTTGGTGTTGGTAAAAATATAGACAAGCGTTTATCAAAAATTATGATGATTTGTAAAGTGCATGCACTTTGCCAAGGATTTTCTGGTGTTCGTTTAAAATTAATAGAACGCATTATTTATTTTATTGAAAATGATTTACTACCAACAGTTCCTAAACAGGGTTCTGTTGGTGCTTCTGGAGATTTAGCCCCACTCTCTCACTTATTTTTACCCTTAATTGGTGA
>JBLHGY010000190.1:0-3854 GCA_047616665.1 Polaribacter sp. | reverse complement strand
CAACACTTTTTCTTTTTCATAGCAATTTTCCCACTCAATTTATTGAGTGGGTTTTTTTATAAAAAGAAATTGTAGCTTTGCAAAATATTAAAGAATAAGCAGGCTTATCTTATCGTCACGCTTTTTAGCGTGTAGGAAAGTCCGGACACCAGAGAGTATCATAGCGGATAACGTCCGTCCAGCGTAAGTTGAGGACCAGTGCAACAGAAAGCAAGTACAGTTCGGCTGTAGTGAAACCAGGTAAACTCTATGAGGTGCAATGCCATGTAAATTAGAGCTTGAGAGCTTCTCGCTCGATTCTAAAGGGTAGGCAGATTGATTCTAAGAGCAATTTTAGAACGAGATAAATGATAAGAACCTTTTTAAAGGAACAGAATTCGGCTTATTAGCCTGCTTTTTTAATATTATTTTTAGCATATTTTCACTTTATGATAATATGCACTCCCTTTAATTATGAAATTATCAGTATTTTAACGAATAGCTTTTTTTTATTCATTAATTGTACCAATCTATTGTTTATTGTTCAATCTTGATATAAAAAATGTAAGTTTGCGAGGCTGAATTTAATTAAATAGTTTATTACGATCCTTTTACATTTTTATAACGATATGTCTTACATTAACTAAAGATTCCTTTTATGAGTATTTATAAAGATTACCTTAATCAGATAGAAAACCGGAAAAAACAAGGACTTCACCCACAGCCCATTGATGGTGCTGATTTGTTAAGTGAAATTGTTTCCCAAATTAAAGATATAGACCATACGTATCGAGCTGAATCCCTTGACTTTTTTATCTATAATGTCTTACCGGGAACTACGAGCGCAGCTAGTGTAAAAGCTAAATTTTTAAAAGAGATTATTTTAGGTAAATCTTTAGTCAAAGAAATTACAGTCTCTTTTGCTTTTGAGCAGTTGTCTCATATGAAAGGAGGACCTTCAATTGAAGTGCTATTAGATGTAGCCTTAGGTAATGATGCTACAATTGCTATGCAAGCAGGAACTGTTCTTAAAACACAGGTTTTCTTGTATGAAGCGGACATGAATCGTTTAGAGGTCGCATTAAAAGAAGGTAATGAAACTGCAAAAAGTATAATAGAGAGTTACGCTAAGGCAGAGTTTTTTACAAAATTGCCTAAAATTGATGAAGAAATTGAGATTGTAACTTTTGTTGCAGGGATAGGAGATATTTCTACCGATTTACTCTCTCCCGGAGGTGACGCGCACTCACGTTCTGACCGTGAGCTGCATGGTCAATGTTTATTTGAACACAACAAGGCACAACAAAACGAATTAATAGCACTACAAAAGCAACATCCTACTAAGAGAGTGATGCTAATAGCAGATAAAGGTACAATGGGAGTTGGTTCTTCTAGAATGTCAGGTGTAAATAATGTGGCTTTATGGACGGGTATAAAAGCGAGCCCCTACGTGCCATTTATTAATATAGCACCAATTATTGCTGGTACAAATGGAATTTCTCCAATTTTCTTAACAACTGTAGGAGTAACTGGTGGTATTGGAATTGATCTTAAAAATTGGGTCAAACAGAAAGATGCAGCGGGTAATACGATAAGAGATGAAAATGGAGATATTGTTCTTAAAGAAGCCTATTCTGTTGCTACAGGAACTGTTTTAACGGTTAATACGAAAGAAAAGAAACTTTATAAAGGAGATGCTGTGTTAATGGATATTTCTGAAGCATTAACTCCTCAAAAAGTAGAATTTATTAGAGCTGGTGGGTCCTATGCAATTGTATTCGGTAAAAAATTGCAGGCGTTTGCTGCGAAGGCACTAGACATCGATTTTGTATCAGTTTATGCGAATTCTAAAGAGGTTTCTATTGATGGGCAAGGCCTTACAGCTGTAGAGAAATTATTTAATAAAAATGCGGTAGGTATTACGCCTGGTAAGACGTTACATGCAGGTTCTTATGTTCGTGTAGAGGTAAATATTATAGGTTCGCAAGATACAACAGGTTTAATGACTTCTCAAGAATTGGAAATGATGGCGGCTACAGTTATTTCTCCAATTGTTGATGGTGCTTATCAATCAGGTTGTCATACTGCTTCCGTTTGGGACGATAAATCTAAAGCGAACATTCCTAGATTGATGAAATTTATGAACGATTTTGGTTTAATTACCGCCCGCGATCCAAAACATGCATACAAACCAATGACCGATGTGATTCACAAGGTTTTAAATGATCTTACGGTTGATGATTGGGCAATAATTATCGGCGGAGATTCACATACAAGAATGTCTAAAGGTGTTGCCTTTGGTGCAGATTCAGGAACTGTTGCTTTGGCACTTGCCACTGGTGAAGCCTCAATGCCAATTCCAGAATCTGTAAAGGTTACGTTCAAAGGGAAAATGGAAAGTTATATGGATTTCCGTGATGTTGTGCATGCAACTCAATCTCAAATGTTAAAGAATTTTGGTGGAGACAACGTATTTCAAGGTAGAATTATTGAAGTTCATTTAGGAACACTTACTGCTGATGAAGCGTTTACATTTACGGATTGGACTGCAGAGATGAAGGCAAAAGCTTCTATTTGTATTTCTGAAGATGAAACTTTGATTGAATCTTTAGAAATTGCAAAAGGAAGAATCCAGATCATGATAGAAAAGGGAATGGATAATCAAAAACAAGTTCTTCAAGGTTTAATTGATATTGCAAATAGAAGAATTACAGAGATTAAATCTGGTGAAAAACCAGCATTAACTCCAGATGCAAATGCGAAGTATGCTGCAGAAGTTGTGATTGATCTTGATTTGGTTGAAGAGCCAATGATTGCAGATCCAGATGTAAATAATGATGATGTTTCTAAGCGCTATACCCACGATACAATAAGACCCTTGTCTTTTTATGGAGGAACAAAAAAGGTAGATTTAGGTTTTATTGGCTCTTGTATGGTTCACAAGGGAGATATGAAAATTCTTGCGCAAATGCTTAAAAATGTAGAAGCGCAACAAGGTAAAGTTGAGTTTAAGGCACCGCTAGTGGTGGCGCCACCTACTTATAATATTGTAGATGAATTAAAAGCAGAAGGTGATTGGGATGTTTTAGTAAAGTATGCTGGTTTTGAGTTCGATGACAATGCTCCCAAAGATGCAGCTCGCACAGGGTACCAGAATATTTTGTATTTAGAGCGTCCTGGTTGCAACTTATGCATGGGAAACCAAGAAAAAGCTGCGGCAGGAGATACTGTAATGGCAACATCTACGCGTCTTTTTCAAGGAAGAGTTGTTAAAGATAGTCAAGAGAAAAAAGGAGAATCATTACTTTCGTCAACGCCTGTTGTTGTTCTTTCTACAATTTTAGGAAGAACTCCTACAATGGATGAATATAAAACTGCAGTAAAAGGAATCAACTTAACAAAGTTTGCTCCTTCTCTAAAACAGTTAGTGAAATAAAATAACATTACAACAAATCATTTTGTCTGTTTAACGTTTAAAACATGAAACTTTAAAAAAAGCCTGATTCTTAGAATTAGGCTTTTTTTTTGACAACTACTTAAAATGAAAGAATATTACTAAGTTTATGAGCTTCAAATAATTTCGAGATAAGATCTCCTTTTTTACAAGTCTAATATTAAAAAATTTTTCTTTTAGTAATTCTATATTTTGTATATTGTAAGCATATGGGATACTAATAAAAAAAAGAAAAATCTTATGGCCTTTGATATTGAGATGATCAAAAAAGTGTACGAAAAGGTTGTAGAACGCGTAGATGCAGCACGTGAAATAACGGGAAAACCTTTGACTTTAGCAGAAAAGATATTGTATAGTCACCTTTGGGATGGCAATCCTACAAAAGCCTTTGCAAGAGGCACGGACTATGTTAATTTTGCTC
>JBLHGY010000189.1:0-3904 GCA_047616665.1 Polaribacter sp. | reverse complement strand
TCAATAATCCAGTAATGCATCTGTATCACCACGCACAAGAGCTACCAGAAGGAAAATACGGTGTTAATTTTGGAATTAGCTTGAGTATTTGGGATTATATTTTTAAAACCAACTACATTCCAGAGGATAGTGGTAAAGTTGAATTAGGGTTTCAAGGAGATGCTTCATTTCCAAAAGGTTTTATTCGTCAAAACACCTATGGTTTTTCTAAAAACAAAAACTAAATACTTATAAGAGTCAAACTATTTTATTTTTTAATTAAGTGTTCTAGCAAATCACTAGGAATTAAGAGAAATCATTTGGAATAATTTTTTCGGAATTCCATTCATTAATACCTCCCTTAAGATTCATTTAATCCTATATTTTATAACACTACATAATTATAGTACACTTTTATAAAGTTGATGGGCACACATAATCGGATACTTGAATTTTTGATTTTTTTATTGCTTCGAAACCACCTGCAATATCTATTAAATTATGGATTCCTCTACTTTTTAATATAGAAGCAGCAATCATTGATCTGTATCCGCCTGCACAATGCACATAAAAAGTTTTTTGACTAGGAAACGCTGTTAAATGATTATTTAAGTAATCTAAAGGAGTGTGTTTTGCATCTTTAACATGCTCAGATAAAAATTCTCCTTCTTTTCTTACATCAAATACGAGAACATCTTCGTCTTCTTTAATTCCTTCAAGTATTTCCGCTTTAATTGAAGTAACGGTATCATATTCTTTAGAAGCTTTTTTCCAAGTAATAAAACCTCCCTCTAAGTACCCCAATGTGTTATCGAAACCAACTCGAGATAAACGTGTAATTGCTTCCTCTTCAAAACCTACGGGCGTTACTAATAAAATGGATTGTTTAACATCTGCAATTAAGGCACCTACCCACGGAGCAAAACTACCATCTAAACCAATAAATATAGATCTAGGAATGTGTCCTTTTGCAAATTCATTTTGATGACGTACATCTAAAATAATTGCTTCTGTTTCATTTGCAGCAGCTTCAAAAGCGTCTGGAGATAATGCTTGGGCACTGCGAGCTAACACATCCTGAAAATCGTCATAACCTTCTTTATTCATTTGTACGTTTAAAGGAAAGTAGGAAGGAGGTGGTAATAAACCATCCGTTACTTCTTTAATAAATTCTTCTTTGGTCATATCCGCACGAAGTGCATAATTTGTTGCTTTTTGGTTTCCTAAAGTACCTACGGTTTCTTTACTTAAATTCTTTCCGCAAGAAGAACCTGCGCCGTGCGCAGGATATACAATAACATCATCTGCTAAAGGCATTACTTTATTTCGTAAACTATTGTATAACAGACCCGCTAAATCTTCTTCTGTTAAACTACCCAGTTTTTGAGCCAAATCTGGGCGACCAACATCTCCTAAAAACAAAGTGTCTCCGCTAAAAATAGCATGATCTTTTCCGTTTTCGTCTTTTAAAAGATACACAGAACTTTCCATTGTGTGGCCTGGTGTATGCAATACGGTAATCGTAATATTCCCTAATTTAAAAACTTGATTATCTTCTGCTATAATAGCGTTAAAACTTGTAGTTGCATTTGGACCAAATATAATAGTAGCTCCAGTTTCTTTCGCTAAAGTTACATGGCCACTCACAAAATCTGCATGAAAATGTGTTTCAAAAATATATTTAACTTTTGCATTGTCTAATTTTGCTCTTTTTAAATATGGTTTTACTTCACGTAAAGGATCTATTACAGCAACTTCGCCATTACTCTCTATATAATAAGCTCCTTGTGCTAAGCATCCTGTATATATTTGTTCTATTTTCATATTTGATATTTGGATAAAGTCAAATTTGTAATTTGTTTGCAACTTTTACAGTAAAAATAGTTATAAAATGATATTTTCTGTCCATTCTACTATTTTTTTAATATTGTTGTTCTATTATAAACAGCATTATAATAATCTTCTGCTTCATGCGATCTTAAAAATAAGTATTATCAAAATTAACAAATAGATTAATCCATATAATTTTCGAAAGCGCAAATAGTAAAGGTGCTAAAACAAGCAATACAACCACCATTAAGATTAGCGTAGAAACATAAGCTAAATCTGGTAAAATAAGCATTTTCAGTATAAATATTGCAACAAATAGTGCTACCCCTAAACCATAAGAAACATAATAAGAGCCTTGAAAAAATCCGGGCTCCATATCATATTTTAGATTACAATTGTTGCATTCTTTTTTAACCTCTCCAATTTTTTTTAAATTGTAAGGGTGGCTTTTAAAAAAACGACCTTTATTGCACTTAGGGCAGCTCATTTTTAGAATACTAAAAAGTTTGGTTCCTTTCTTTAACATGTGATTTTATTTTACACAAAAGTAGTATTCTTCTTGCGCATATAACGCATCAATTTTTACAAAAGGAGTCTCTTAAAAAAATAAGGCAATTCCTTTTTTTGAATTTTTAGATAGTTTATTTATTAGTGAAAAAGACATTTCACCTTTTTAAATAACCATAATGCCCTATCTTTATTTACGATTATTACTAATTTTGAAACCTAACAAACAAAAATAACTAAAGATAATATTATGAAAAAAAATCGACTAATTCATTTATTATTAATTTTTCCAATGATTTTGTTTGCTCAAAGTAAAGCAATCACTGGAACTGTTTTAGATGAAAATAAGATGCCTTTGCCCGGAGTAAGTATTTTAATTAAAGGCCTAAAAATTGGTTCATTTACAGATTTTGATGGTCTTTTTTCTTTGACTGTTCCAGAGACAGGAAAAACACTGGTTTTTTCTTATCTAGGATACATTACTAAAGAATTGGTTATTGGGAATAAAGCAACCTTTAATATTCAATTAGAAATAGATACCAATAATACACTAGAAGAAATTGTAGTTGTCGGTTATGGAAGTCAACGTAAAAGTGACATTACGGGCTCAGTAGCCTCTGTGAAGGTAGATGATATTGCAGCGGCACAAAATACTACTGTTGATGCCTTGTTACAAGGTCGTGCGGCTGGAGTTCAAGTAACTCAAAATGCAGGAAGCCCAGGTTCTGGAGTTTCTGTGAAAATTAGAGGGGCAAGTAGTTTAAGAGGTAATAATGAGCCTTTGTATGTAATTGATGGGGTTATTATCTCCTCGGCAGGTGAAGACGCTTCTAATGCTTCTGCAGATAGTAATAGTTTAGAAGAAACTCAAAATGGGTTAAATGGTATAAACCCTCGTGATATTGAAAGTATTGAAGTACTTAAAGATGCATCAGCGACTGCTATTTACGGTTCTAGGGGAGCAAACGGTGTAATTTTGATTACTACTAAAAAAGGTAAAAGTGGTAAAACATCAATTCAAGCCTATGTAAATACAAGTGTATCAGAAATTACTGAACGATATGATGTTTTAGATGCTTTTGGATATGCGAACTATCAAAATGAAGCTTTACTATTAACTGGTGGAGCTCCTCGTTTTAGTATAAGTGATGCATCAATTTTTCCAATTGCAGCAGATGGGACTGTTAGCGATACAGCTGCAGAGCAACATAACTGGCATGATGAAATTTATAAACAAGGTTTTTCTAAAAGTACAGGAGCTTCTTTTAGTGGAGGAACAGAAAAAGGAAATTATTATGCTTCTGTTGGTTACAATGATCAAGGAGGTATTGTAGAAAATTCAAGATTACAAAATGGTAATTTCAGTATCAATTTAAACCAAGACTTGTCTGATAAATTTAGTATCAGTGCTAAGTTGAACGCTTTTTATTCAAATGGAAATTTTGCCCAAGATGGAGATAGACATCTGAATTTATAAGAACAATTCGCCTTAATAAAGCTGCAAAGCTTATTGAATCTGGAAAATATTCCATAACCGAAGTAATCTATATGGTAGGGTTTTCTGATCCAAAATATTTTAGAACCTGCT
>JBLHGY010000188.1:0-3924 GCA_047616665.1 Polaribacter sp. | reverse complement strand
ACCAGCTCTGGCTTTACTCTTGGGATCGGTTATTTTTAAATCGAATTTCATTATGGACAAATATACTATTATTTTACAAGGAGTATTCTCCCCATATTACACTGATTTTACAAGGCTTTAAAACCTTGTATTGTTGTTTCAATAAAGAATTTGAAAATATTTTTATACTACCAACGTTTCTTTTTAGATGAAAAACTACTATTACTTCTTTTACTTTTTGGCGACGATTTTCTAAAAGAGGCACTTTTTTTATTAAAATCGTTCTTTGTAGGTGCTTTACTTCTCTTTGGTTTTGCTTGTTTTGGTTTTTCTTCAACGACAGAAGCTTCTTCTGTTTTTGAAGAACTAGAGATCATATTATTAATCTCTTTCATCTCATCTTCCGTTAATTCTCGCCAATCTCCTGATTGTAAATAACCAAGTTCTACATTCATAATTCTCGTGCGCTTTAACTTTTTTACTTCGTAATCTAAGTATTCGCACATTCTTCTAATCTGACGATTTAAACCTTGTGTTAAAACAATTTTGAATATTTTATCACTTACTTTTTCGATTTTACATTTTTTAGTAACAGTTCCCAAAATAGGAATTCCATTTCCCATACTTGCAATAAAATCATCTGTAATTGATTTATCTAAAGAAACAAAATATTCTTTTTCGTGATTGTTACCAGCACGAAGAATTTTATTTACAATATCGCCATCGTTTGTCAAGAATATTAAACCTTCAGAAGGCTTGTCTAAACGCCCAATTGGAAACAATCTTTCTGGATAATTTACATGCTGTACAATATTATTTGGTTCCCTATCATCTGTTGTAGAAACAATACCAACCGGTTTATTTAAAGCAATATATAAGGTACTGTTTTTTGGTTCTACAAGTCGTCCATCAAACTTTACAACATCTTTTTTACCAACTCTATTTCCTAATTGCGTTTTTTTACCATTGATAGTAATCCTACCTTCTTTAATAAATTTCTCTGCCTCTCTGCGAGAACAAACGCCAGATGAACTTATATATTTATTAAGATTTATAGATTGTTGATTGTTCGTTTCCAATGAAAAATATTTTTGGCAAAAGTAAGTATAAGATTATAATTCTATGGTTCTAAAAGTTAAATTAATTCTGGATGAACTTACTTTTTTAGTTGGTGGCAGTTTATGCAACCAGTTAGTTTGTGTTCCTTTTTTCATAACCAACAAGCTACCGTTTTCTAAAACAATGTCTATTCTTTGTTTATTCTCTTTGTGCTTAAATGAGAATTTACGCGCTACGCCCAAAGAAATAGATGCTATTGCTCCGTTTTTTTTTAACATTTTTTCTCCATCAGAGTGATATCCCATTCCTTCTTCACCCGTATGATATAAGTTTAGTAAACAAGAATTATAGGTTTCTCCACTTTCCTTTTCTACTATTTTTTTTAATGCTAACAATTCTTTTGTAAAAAGAACTGCAGTTTTTATAATCCCAGAATATTTATATGAAAACGCTGAGGTTCCAAACCAAGCTACTTTTCTTTTGGTAATGATTTTTTTTCCAAAAATAATAGCTTCATCATTTTTCCAATCTATAGTATTCATAAGGGTATCAAAATAAAAGTTACAGGCATTGGTATCCAAAATAATACCATGATAATTTGTAACTCCATCACAAGGAAGTATGTTTTTAACTATTTCTGAAGAGAATAAATCCATTAGAGTAAATATACAAAAACCTTATTACGTGCTTATATAGTTCTAAAAAAGAAAAGATATATTTTTTACAAAACCAAAAAGAGTCCTTTTTAGAGGACTCTTTTTAAGCATACTAAATATCTTAATTACATAATCTTATTATTACTCAATAGACACATTCATCACCATTGCATGATCATACTTGCAACAACCTGGCAAACCATCATAAGCTTCATCATTACCTGCCACTTGTTCAGTATCATATCCAGACGCTGCAATTGCTTTATGAATTGCTACCGCATCTATTTTACCATCACCAAAAGAAATATCAATTTTCTTTTGATCTACATCCCAAATTGCACTTGCTACCCCTTCAACACTATTCGCTGCTTTTTCAATAGTCATTTTACACATGCCACAATTGCCTCTAACGCCAAAAGTTAGATTCGTTTTTGCTTCGGCAACAGATACCTCCGTTGTTGTAGTTGTTATTTCTTTTTTAGCTACGTTTTTACAACTTGTAAATACCAACCCTGTTATTACAACCAAACTTAAAATTAGTTTTTTCATACTTTTAAAATTTAATTATTGTTATTCTATTACTTATTCTACTTCTCCAAAAATGAGCATTTTATTCCCAAAATACGGATTTATTACTTCTTCTTCTAATCTTAATCAATACGGTTCTTTATTCTCTATTAATTTAAAATATGTTTAAAAGCATTAGTACCGCCATTAAAATCATAATCGCATTTTCTATAAAGGTTGCTTCTGTCATTGGTAATTTAAGTGCAGTACCTAAACAAGCACAACGAATTGATTTTCTATCTAAAAGTGCCCTAGTTACTCCTATTGTAGTTACTCCTAAAATAATTAATGTCACAATTAAAGCAATGTCTATTTCAAAACGCATTAAAAACATCAACCCTAACAACGTTTCTATAAAGGGGTATATTTTACCATAAAAAGGAACTTTTTTCGCAATAGGATCATACATACCAAAAGACATTTTAAACCCATTTAAATCTAACATTTTAAAGAAGCTAAAAACAATATAAAATAAGCCCATAAAATCTAACATAAATTCAACTAAAAACCACTCTTTATAATTTAATAAGATACTTGCTGTTGTAATATAAAATATAATGATTAATAATGGTTTTAATTGTGCTAATTTACTCTTCTCTTCTTCTAAAGAAACAAAAGAAGCATCCTCAATTACAGCCTCTTTGCGTTCTACCTTCTTGGATATTTTAAATTTTTCTGGCAATGCCTTTTGAAGTAAAGCAGTTGCAATATGTGAATTCATTGTAATAATTACTTCAGCTTCTATAAAGTCAACAAAAACGTTGGTAATGTCTTCTATTTCGATTAAATGTTTTTCTACGGAAGACTTACAACTACCGCATGTCATTCCTGTTATTATATAAATATGTTTCATTATTATGGTGTTCAATAGTTAATAATTATTGTTTGTATAACATAATTATTAACCGATTCAATTGTATTCATTTCAAACTACAAATGTGATTCTCGAATATCTAATATCTATTTAAAATCAATCATTCCACTCTTAGGATTATTTACTAAAATTTATTGTTATTTTAATTCGTTTTGTTGCGCTTTTAAATTTATAAATATTGAAAATAGATGTAATGTATTGAGAGAAATAATAAGTAAATTGTTATTTGTAACACATAACAACCGTCAATAACTAATTGTTTATCGTTAACGCATTTATTTTCTTGAAAAACTAAACTTGGATTGATTATTTTTGTAATTCCATCAGGAACCTTTAACCTTATGAAAGATAACTCTATCTATTATAGTATCTCAACAAACATGCATATACAATAAAAATGATAGTGAGCTAAAAGCGATTTCAAAGACATTAACATTGTCAATATTTAACTAAAATTTTCTTCATACAGTTTGTAAATATAAAAAAAAGTAATAACAAAAATTAAGAAGCTCAAAATCAATGCAAAAGCCATAGTAAACAAATGTATAAATTTTTGGATAGTAAATTATTGAAAAATACTTCTTTCAAATAAACTTCAAAAAATATATATTTAAGTATAATTATTAAATATTCTATTTTTTTTCATAAAAAAACCTCATATTGTTAGATATGAGGTTTTATAAATCTTGCTATTCCAAGATTAAGAAAGGCGGCGACCTACTCTCCCACATAAATGCAGTACCATCGGCGCTATTGGGCTTAACTTCTCTGTTCGAGATGGGAAGAGGT
>JBLHGY010000187.1:0-3932 GCA_047616665.1 Polaribacter sp. | reverse complement strand
CCTGTAGATATGCAAGACATAGAACAGCGTTTGTTATCTCGTTTTAAATGGGGATTGTCTGCAGAATTGCAAGCACCAGATTACGAAACTAGAATTTCTATATTAGACAATAAACTTTTTAGAGATGGTGTAGAGATGCCGTCAGAAATTGTAGAATACATTGCTAAAAATATAAAATCTAATGTAAGAGAATTAGAAGGTGTTATAATTTCTATGATAGCACAAGCTTCCTTTAATAGAAGAGAATTTTCTCTAGAACTTGCAAAACAGATTGTAGATAAGTTTGTAAAAAACACAAAGAAAGAAGTTTCTATAGATTACATACAAAAAGAAGTTTCTAAATATTTTGATATGGATGTTGCTACTTTACAATCAAAAACTAGAAAACGGCATATTGTGCAGGCAAGACAATTGGCTATGTTTTTTGCAAAAAGATTAACAAAAACTTCTTTGGCTAGTATTGGCAATCAAATAGGACAAAGAGATCATGCTACAGTTTTACATGCTTGTAAAACGGTAGACAACCTAACAGAAACTGATAAGCAATTTAGAAAATATGTAGACGACTTAACAAAGAAGTTAACGTTCTAAAGGCCTCTTATTAAAACTATTTAACTTTCACTTAGATGAAAAAAATACTGATGGTTTGCCTAGGTAATATTTGTCGTTCTCCATTAGCAGAAGGTATTTTACAATCTAAAGTAAACAAAGAACTTGTTTTTGTAGACTCAGCTGGGACTGCTGCATACCACGTAGGTAATTTACCAGATGAACGCTCTATAGCAGTTGCAAAGCAATACGGAATTGATATTTCAAATCAACAAGCAAGAAAATTTACCGAAAAAGATTTTTTAAACTTTGATGTTATTTATGCGATGGACAAAAGTAATTATCAAAATATTATTTCTTTAGCCACAAGTGATGAGGATGTAGAGAAAGTAAAAATGATTTTAAATGAATCACAACCAGATAAGAATTATTCAGTTCCAGACCCATATTACGGGGGGAAAAATGGTTTTGAAGAAGTATACAAAATGTTAAATGAAGCGTGCGATAGTATCCTCTATAAACTACTGTAGAAAAATAATTTTTGAGATTAAAATAAGCGAAATTTAAAAGAAATAAAAGAAAAAATTATGATTGGTAAACTTTATTTGATACCTACAACTTTAGGAGATACAGAGCCTTTAGAGGTAATGCCTTTGTCTGTTAAAAAGGTCGTAGAGGAAATTGATTACTATATTGTAGAAAATGAAAAGTCTGCAAGAGCATTTATTAAAAAGATTTCTCCTAAAAAATCGCAGCCGTCCTTGCAGATAATGTCTTTAGACAAGTATGCCGAAGAGATCGAAACAAGAAGGTATTTAGATGTTTGTAAGCAAGGTATAAATGTAGGATTGTTATCTGAAGCTGGGGTTCCCGCAGTTGCAGATCCCGGAGCAAGTATCGTAAAGCTAGCGCATGAGAACAATATTCAAGTAGTTCCTTTAGTTGGTCCCAGTTCTATTTTAATGGCATTGATGAGTTCTGGTATGAATGGACAGAATTTTGCATTTAATGGCTATTTACCAATTGATAAAGGCGATAGAAAAAAGGCTCTTAAGGATTTAGAAAAATTATCTAAGGAGAAAAATCAATCTCAAATTTTTATAGAAACACCTTATCGAAACGAGAAAATGTTTGCAGATTTAAAGGCAGCTTTATCGCCCTCTACAAATTTATGCATTGCTGCAGATATTACCTTGTCCTCAGAATTTATTAAAACACTTTCTATGGAAGATTGGAAACATCAAACCCCAGACCTACATAAGAAGCCTGCTATTTTTATTATTCATAAATAAAAAATATTCTTTATTTTATACTTCTAAAATATATTCTCGAGGAGATATTAGAAAATAGAATATTGAGAAAGTTGTTTTTTTTGGAGGATAATAGAACTATACTTTTGCTTTTTGATCAGCTAAAATATTAGAAACATTGTAGTTTCCAAATTTTTTCATATAAGATTTAATACTAGAACCGTAAGCATCTGAAAAACTTTGAGAACCATTACTCCTTAAAAATTTCTTCACATTTCCTGCACCACTTAAATGAGCAGCAGCTAAAATTCCAGATTCTGTAACTTTAATTCCATGTATAGTTTTTCCAACAGAGCGCCTTATATCTTTTCTTAAAATCCATTTATTTACTTTACACAGCGCAACAAATGCCTTTTCTTGTAAAACTGGGTCTTTTAAAAATTCTTGAGTATTGTAAATATTAAATCGATGCAAAGTAGTTCTGCCAAATTGATATTTCCCAAGGTACCCTAAAGTGTTTACAACTTCGTATTTTCCTTGAGATTCTTTAAAGGCAACTGCTTCTTTAAAGGCAATAAAATCTCTTTTTAAATAGAAAATATCATTTCCCAAAGTTTTAGGAAAGCTTAGCTTTGTGGTTGCAACTATTTCCGATTTAGACTCCTTTATCGTAACAATAGACATTGCGTTGATAAAAAGAATAATTAAGCTGAATAAAAGTATTTTATTTTTGATAAAAATGTATTTACATTTAGCGCTGCAAATTTACAAATACAATCTAAATTAATTGATTGTCAATGTATTAAATTTAAAATAAATACAAATAATGAAATATTTATGGTGTTTTTTTGTTTATTTTTGGATTCTGTAAAGTATACTTTATGAAATTAATAACAAAAAAAGGATTCTTTAATGAATTCCAAAATTGTTATATGTAGTGCTATTTTAACACTGTTTAAGCAACAAATAACTTACCTATTAATCCTTTTTTTGTTCATCCATTGATGGTATTTATTCGCATTTCTATTATGTTGTATAAGGGATTTTGCGAAAGCATGGTATCCTAATTTTTCAACATTAGCGCACATATACATATAATTATGTTTTTCAGCATTTAAAACCGCATCAATACTAGAAATATCGGGCATAGCAATTAGAGTAGGGGGTAATCCTCTATACTTATAAGTGTTGTAAGGAGATTCTATCTCTAAATCTATTGTTAAAACTCTTTTAACAACATAATCTTGTCCTTTATTTTCTTTGACACAATAGATAATTGTAGGATCTGCTTGCAGCGCCCAACCTTTTCTTAGTCTGTTTAAATATAATCCAGCAACAATTGGTCTTTCAGAATTCTTCGCAGTTTCCTTTTGTACAATAGAAGCTAAAGTAATTACCTCTTCTTTTGTTAGATTTAGTTTTTTTGCTTTTTGTAGCCTGTTTTTATTCCAAAATATTTTATAAGAATCCAACATTTTTGTTCTAAATTTTTCTGGAGAAACTGTCCAGTAAAATTCATAGGTATTTGGTATGAAAATTTGAAGTACGGATTTGTCAGTTAAGGTATTCTTGGATAAAAATTGTTCATTTCTAAAAGAATTAAGCAATGAGATAGAATCGGCTTCAATTTGTGAGGCAATTCTACCTGCAAATTTTTCTAAAGTATCTTGATTGTTAAAAGATAATTTAAAAGGAGTTTGTCTGCCGCTTCGAAGCATATTTACAACTTCGTTATTAGACATTCCTTTTTTTAGTAAATACCTACCGGGTTTTGCATTAGAGATATTTTTTTTGGCTGCTACCCAGAGAAAAGAATCTGGATTTATAGAAAAATCTTTAATTTCTTTTTGAATATCTAACAAACTATCGGAATTAGTTACAAACAGCACAAGCTCTTTTGTAATTGCTTTTCCGAATATTTTTTGGTAATAATTATAGCCAATAATTGCTCCAATTAATAGAATTGCAGCCAATATGTAAATCACTTTTTTCTTCAATTGTAAATATTTTAAGACTGTAAAGTTACTATTTTATCAATTGAAATAAGATTTCATCTTTAAATTTCCCTTCTGATAAAATCCAATCTTTTTTTATGCCAGCTTTCTTGAATTTATGTTTTGTAAACAAGGAAAT
>JBLHGY010000186.1:0-3987 GCA_047616665.1 Polaribacter sp. | reverse complement strand
ATACCACACTCCTCTTCTACTTCTCTTATAGCGGTTTCTTTTACTGTTTCTCCTTTTTCTATTCTACCTTTTGGTAAATCCCATTTATTAGACCTATTAATGAACAAAATTTCGTTTTTTGGATTTAAAACCAAACCACCCGCTGCAGAAATAACATTAAAAGTACGCAAGAATTCTTGCCAACCCTGTTCTAAATCAGGTGTATATAAGTTAACACCTTTGATTTTTTTGTGTGTAAGTTTATGCACAATTTCTTCGGCAACTATATCTTTAAGTAGATATACAGGATAATTATTCTCTTTTATTTGAGAAGATGTTAAAAAAATTGGTTTATCATTTACAAAAACTACATACATTTGCATTATGATTTTAAACAAAGATACGGCAAAAAAAACAGCTGAACTTTTACTGAAAGTAAAGGCAATAAAACTAAATCCTAGTGCCCCATTTACGTGGGCATCAGGTTGGAAATCGCCAATCTATTGCGACAATAGAGTAACGCTTTCTTATCCTCCAGTTCGTGTTTTCTTAAAAGAAGAAATTGCAAAAATTGTAGAAAAAGAGTATGGCAAACCAGACGTAATTGCTGGTGTTGCTACCGGTGCCATTGCTATTGGTATTTTGGTTGCCCAGGAATTGGGGGTGCCTTTTATTTATGTGAGACCAGAACCTAAAAGTCATGGTAGAAAAAACCAAATTGAAGGACATTTAGAAAGTGGACAAAACGTAGTGGTTATAGAAGATTTAATAAGCACAGGTACTAGTAGTTTAAATGCAGTAGCTGCTCTAAAAGAGGCTGGCGCTGTAGTGAAAGGAATGGTCGCTATTTTTACTTACGGTTTTGATGTTGCTAGAGAGAATTTTAAAGATAAAAACATAGATTTAGTTACCTTAAGTAATTATGATAATTTATTAGAGCAAGCTTTAGAAAGTAGTTATATTTCTGAAAAGGAATTGAGCACATTGCACGAATGGAGAAGAGAACCAAGTACTTGGAAACAATAAAATAGAATCGGGATGAATATTGAAGGGAATAAAGTGATTTTAGAAAAATCTCAAGAAACGTTATTTGAGTTTTTTAGTGATTTAAATAACTTTGGGAAAATTATGCCAGAAAACATCAATAAATTTGAAGTTGATGGAGATTCCTTCTTATTCGGTCTGCCAGGTATGCCAGAAATTAGACTGGTTTTAAAGGAAAAAACACCATTTTCTAATATTACCTTGGGAGCCGCAAGTAGTAAATTACCATTTACCTTGGCTGCAAATATTACAAAAATAGAAGAAGATAAAAGTGAAGTGCAACTTAGCTTTGTGGGTGAATTTAATGCAATGATGGCCATGATGATAAAGAAGCCATTGACCACTTTTGTTGAAACATTAACTGAAAATATAAAAAAAGTCTAAAGGAAAGCAATTTCTTTAATTCCAAATTCCTTAAAGCACTCATCTTCAAGCTCTACTTGAAGTTTGCCATCTTTAGAAATTCCACGAATAATTCCCATAAATAAAACAGCTTTGCTATCTTTAAACATCGTTGGAATGTTTTTTTTATACAATACATTTAAATAGCTGGTTTCTATGCTTTCGAAAGCCTTTGCATTTAAAAGTGAAATTTTTGATTTTAAACTAGCCACCATTTTGATTAAAAGTTGATCTAAATCAAATGTTCTATTGCTACTTAATTTTAAAGAGCTGGCTTTTTCTAAAGAACTAGAAAAGCTAGTTTGGTTTACATTTAATCCAACTCCTATTACAGTGGAAGAAATTTTTGTCCCTTTTAAACTATTTTCTATTAAAATACCCCCAATTTTTTTATTTGCTGACAGAATGTCGTTAGGCCATTTAATAGCAATCCTAGGAATATTCTCTTGCTGTAAGACCTCAAAAACAGCTAAAGAAACCGCATAGTTTAAATACTTTTTATCTGAAACACTTAAGGACTCAAAAGTTACAAAAACACTAAAAATCAAGTTCTTACCAGCCTCAGATTCCCAAACGCTACCTTGTTGACCTCTTCCTTTTATTTGATTCTCTGTTACAACAACGGTGAAGTTTTCTACCACCGAATTAGTTGCCATTTCCTTTAAAAAAGAATTGGTAGAATCAATGGCACTAAGTTTGATTATTTTCAAGTGTTAAATATTGTGTAAAGTAGTTCAATAATAAACAAAATACTCGCAAAAATATAATAACTTTGCATTTAAATTAGAAATAAATTAATGACCAAAAAGCAAGTAAGCACAGATGATTTAATCTCTGTAATAATTCAAGGGATTGAAGAGGTTAAAGGAGAAAATATTCAGCTATTAGACTTACGAGATATAGAGAATACCGTATGTGATTATTTTATAATCTGCTCTGGTAATTCAAACACACAAGTTAAAGCAATTTCTGGTTCTATTCAAAAAACAGTAAGTAAGCAAGTGAAAGACAAGCCTTGGCATATTGAAGGTGAAAACAATGCTGAATGGATTTTAATGGATTATGTAAACGTTGCAGTGCATGTTTTTCAGAAACAAATTAGAGATTTCTACGATATAGAAAGTCTTTGGGGAGATGCCAAAATTACAGAAATTACACCTTCTTAAAATTTTAGATGAATAAAATGAGCGAAAATAAAAAAGAAAATAATAAAAACGAGCCTAAATTTAAGATGAATTCTTATTGGATTTATGGTGCGGTAATACTACTTTTAATTGGATTTCAGTTTTTTAGTAGTGGTGATTTAGCAACGCAAAGTATTTCTAAAAATGAATTTAGTGAAGTTTTAAGAGATAATGATATTTCTAAAATTATTGTAGTAAACAATAATGTTGCTCAAATCTTCATCAAAGAAGAAGCGATGAAGAAATCTAAATATCAAAAATTAGTAAATTCTACTTTTTATAGAAAAGGTGCTTCTTTGTACGAATATAATTTTGGTGATTTACAAAATTTTGAAAATGATTTAGCAAAAGCTAAAAAAGAAACTGACCTAACCTTCGATTTAAAAAACGAAAGCAGAACGAGTATGGTAGATACCTTTATAGGCTTCTTACCTTTTATCATCTTAATTGGTGTGTGGTTGTTCTTTATGAAAAGAATGTCTGGTGGTGGATCTGGAGCTGGTGGTGGAGGTCAAATTTTCAACATCGGTAAATCGAAAGCGAAGTTATTTGACAAAGACACGAAAGTAAAAACAACTTTTGCTAATGTTGCGGGTTTAGAAGGTGCAAAAGAAGAGGTACAAGAAATTGTAGATTTCTTAAAAAACCCAGAAAAATATACCTCTTTAGGTGGTAAAATTCCTAAAGGTGCGCTATTAGTAGGCCCTCCAGGAACCGGTAAAACATTATTAGCGAAAGCAGTTGCTGGTGAAGCAGATGTTCCTTTTTTCTCTCTATCTGGTTCAGATTTTGTAGAAATGTTTGTAGGTGTTGGTGCTTCTAGGGTTAGAGATTTATTTAAACAAGCTGCACAGAAATCGCCTTCAATAATTTTTATTGATGAGATTGATGCTGTGGGTAGAGCTCGTGGAAAAAATAGTATGACTGGTGGTAATGATGAACGTGAAAACACATTAAATCAATTATTAACAGAAATGGATGGTTTTGGCACAGATACAAATGTAATTGTAATTGCTGCAACCAATAGAGCAGATGTTTTAGATAGCGCACTATTGCGTGCTGGACGTTTTGATAGACAGATTTATGTTGACTTACCGAATATTAACGAAAGAAAAGAAATTTTTGAAGTTCATATAAAACCTCTAAAATTAGCAGAAGACGTTAAAATTGAATTCTTAGCACAACAAACTCCTGGTTTTTCTGGAGCCGACATTGCAAACATGTGTAATGAAGCTGCATTAATAGCTGCTAGACACGGTAAAAAAGCAATTCATCATCAAGATTTCTTAGATGCCGTAGATAGAATTGTTGGTGGTTTAGAAAAGAAAAATAAAGTAATTACACCAAAAGAAAAAGAAGTTATTGCTTTTCATGAAGC
>JBLHGY010000185.1:0-3994 GCA_047616665.1 Polaribacter sp. | reverse complement strand
TTTCCTTTTGTAGCAAAATGTATAATTTCTTTCCAAGTAAGCATGCTAGTTGTTTTCTTTTTTATAATTGTTATCCTCTTTTATTTGGACGAAATAATAGGTTTTAACTTACAAATAATTCTATTTTATTTGAATACAATTCAATACCTAAATTTACGAAAAATTTTAAATAAAAAAATGCACAATATTTTAAATATCATGCATTCTTTTATAATTCTATTATTGCTTAATTTTTTATTTCTGTCTAAAATAGATAGTAATGGGTACGCCAGAAAAATCGTACATATCTCTTAGCTTGTTTTCTAAGAAACGTTTATAAGGGTCTCTTACATATTGCGGTAAATTACAGAAAAATGCAAACTGAGGTGTAAGTGTAGGTAGTTGCATGCAATATTTAATTTTAACAAACTTTCCTTTTGTAGCTGGTGGCGGATAGCTTTTTACAATTTCTAGCATTGCATCATTCAGCTTGCTGGTAGATATTTTGAATTTTCTTCTTTCAAAAACTTCCACTGCAGTTTCAATTGCTTTAAAAATTCGTTGTTTTGTTAATACAGAAGTAAATACAATTGGCACATCTGTAAAAGGCTCAATTTGTTTTCTAACCATGGCTTCAAAATCACGCATAGTATTGGTTTCCTTCTCTACTAAATCCCATTTATTTATTAAGACAACAACTCCTTTTCTATTTTTTTCTGCCAGCCAAAAGATGCTTTGATCTTGGCCTTCAAAACCACGAGTTGCATCTACTACTAAAATAATAACATCTGCATATTCTATAGAACGCACTGCACGCATTACAGAGTAAAATTCTAAATCTTCTTTTACTTTCGATTTTTTTCTAATTCCGGCAGTATCTACGAGGTTAAAGTCGAATCCGAAACGGTTGTATTTTGTGTCAATAGAATCTCTTGTTGTACCTGCAATATCTGTTACAATATTTCTTTCTTTACCAATTAAAGCGTTTATAAATGAAGATTTTCCTGCGTTTGGTCTTCCTACAACAGCAAATCTTGGCAAGTCTACTTTTTCTAAATCTACGGCTTCAGGCGCTGGCATCTTTAGCGCAATATCATCTAATAGATCTCCAGTTCCACTTCCATTAATAGAAGAGATGGTATGGTAACCACCCAAGCCTAAGTTATAAAACTCTACAGCATCTGCATCTCGCATTGCGTTATCAACTTTATTAACAGTAACAAAAATTGGCTTTTTTACTTTTCGTAAAATCTTAGCAACTTCAGCATCCATAGGTGTAATACCTTCTTCCACATCAACAACAAATACAATAATATCTGCTTCTTCAATTGCTAGCTTAACTTGTTTTCTAATTTCTTCTTCAAAAATATCATCAGAACCAATAATGTAACCACCTGTATCTATAACAGAAAATTCTTTTCCATTCCAGTCAGATTTCCCATAATGCCTATCTCTTGTAACCCCACTAACAGAATCTACAATAGCATCTCTTCTCTGCACCAATCTATTAAAAAGTGTCGACTTTCCTACATTTGGTCTTCCTACGATGGCAACAATACTATTCATTTGTGTTCAAATTTTTTGCAAAGGTACGATTTAAGCTTTTAAGAAAGACGCTAAAAATGAAGTCTTTAAAAAACTAAAACGCTCTAAATTATTTACTGCTTTTTCTTCTTTAAAAGTAAGGGGATGTATCTAAAATAAAGCAGGGTAAATACCTGTATTTATTTCTGATTATAACCAAAACGTTTTAGCTGAATCTTGTCACTACGCCAGTTTTTATTCACTTTTACATACAGTTCTATGTACACTTTTTTCTCAAAGAATTTTTCTAAATCTTTTCTTGCTTCTGCGCCCACTCTTTTTAGTGCTGCACCTTTATGACCTATAATAATTCCTTTTTGCGTTTCTCTTTCTACCATAATTATAGAACGTATTCTAACAATGGTTTCTTCTTCTGTAAACTCTTCTGTTTCTACTTCTACAGCATACGGAATCTCTTTCTTATAATGAATTAGAATTTTTTCTCTAATTTTTTCATTTACAAAAAAGCGCTCTGGTTTATCTGTTAATTGATCTTTCGGATAAAAGGCAGGCCCTTCTGGTAATAATTCTTTTATTTTATCTGATACTGCTGCTACATTAAATTTTTCTAGGGCAGAAATTACAAATACTTCGGCATTGGGTACTTTGTCTTTCCAATATTGTATTTTTTCTTCTACTTCATCTTGAGAAGATTTGTCAATCTTGTTTAAAAGCAACATTACAGGAATTTCACTGTGAATTATTCTATGGAAGAATGCCTCATTTTTCAATTCCTTTTCACCAACTTCTACCATATATATTAGAATGTCGGCATCTTCAAAAGCAGATTTCACAAAATCCATCATAGAAGATTGAAGTTCATAGGCTGGTTTTATAATTCCTGGAGTATCAGAAAATACTATTTGATAGTCGTCTTCATTGACAATTCCTAAAATACGGTGCCTGGTAGTTTGGGCTTTGGCAGTAATGATAGATAGCTTTTCACCTACCAAAGCATTCATTAATGTAGATTTACCTACGTTAGGATTTCCTATAATATTTACAAAACCAGCTTTATGTGTCATGCTACAAAGGTAATTCCTTTTTGTATTTGATTAGAATTTAAAACAAGGTACTTGTTGGATTCTTTTAACCAGACAATAGAATCCTCTTTAGAGATTTTTTGAGGCATTGAAAATGGTAGGTCTTTTACGTTTTTAACCATCTGTATATATAGTTTAAAAGCGTTTTATTGGTTCTGTCGCATTATTTCGACGAGAATGTAATTTTATGAAACATACATATTAAGCAGCCAGAGAGCAGAAGGTTTTAAACGTAGAAGTTCTAGGGTTCAAGATTTGTCCTTTTCTAATAATATTTATGATTTCTATTCCTGCGAGTGTCCTTTGTGCTGATTCAAATTCTTTAAAACCTGTGGTTATGGCAATTCTTCTTTTTATACTTCGATGATCTTGTTCTACAATGTTGTTCAGGTACTTGACTCGCCGAATCTTTATCTTATTTGAAGTTAAATTCCTTTTGTTCCAAGTCTTAATTCCAGCTGTATTAGCAACGCTTTTGTCAATATTGATTATTCTTGGCTCCCCATTGTTTCCAATCGCTTTATTTAAGAACTTTTGAGCAGAACCTTTCATTCTTCGTTTGGTCAATAAGAAATCTACCGTATTACCTTGCTTATCTACCGCTCAATATAAATACCTGTCTTTACCTGCTACTTTGATATACGTTTCATCAAGCCTCCAACTATCAATTACTCGCCTTTTACGAGTGTTCATGTTTTGTTCTATTTCTTTAGAAAACTTAAACACCCATCTCTGGATTGTAGAATGATCGACTTTGATACCTCTAATAGCCATTAATTTTTCTATATCACGGTAGCTTAGACTAAACCTCAATTTGAAATATACAGCTTGTTGTATAATGATATGAGGATAGCGATGGTGTTTGTACATGGAACTATTTTTGAGACTTCAAACATAAGCATATTAAAAAAAAACAGAATTAATGCGACAGAACCTCCTAAGATAGTAACTGCTTTTTTTATGATTTTTTTAAAATTAATGGAGTTGATTTATGTGGTTCCGTATCCATACCCGTATCCGTACCCATACCCGTATCCATATTTATCAATAAATTTATCCGGTTTGGTGTCATCAGTAACAACATAGCCTATGTTTTTTGGCTTGTATTTTTCATTATATTCTATTAGAAAATTTACTAACTTTTTTGATGAGAAATACTTTCTAAAGACATGAATAACAAAGTCTGACTTTTGTGTTAATTTTAAAGCATCAACCATCATCATTACTGGCGCAGTGTCAAAAACTACGTAATCATATTTTTCTTTTAAATAAGATATTAATTCATCAAATTTAACATGCTCAAAAACATTATGACTTAAATTATTTGTTCCAACAAAAAGAGTATCTAGTTGATTTTCTTTTATTTTATATTGTTCAAAAAGCTCTTT
>JBLHGY010000184.1:0-4011 GCA_047616665.1 Polaribacter sp. | reverse complement strand
AAACAAAATTCAATACAAAAAGAGGTTCGTTTATCTGGTGTAGGATTGCATACGGGTAATACTGTAAACATGACTTTAAAACCTGCGCCAATAAATCATGGTTTTGCTTTTAGTAGAGTAGACTTAGAAGGCTGTCCTATCATAGAAGCAAGAGCAGAGTATGTTACAAATACCCAAAGAGGAACAAACCTAGAGAAAAACGGAGTACTCATTCAGACATCAGAACATGTTTTAGCAGCTGCTGTTGGTTTAGGTATAAACAATTTATTAATTGAAATAGATGCGTCAGAACCACCGATTATGGACGGGTCTTCTAAGTTTTTTGTAGCTGCTTTAGAAGAGGCAGGTATCAAAGAGCAAGAAGCCTATGTAGAAGAATATGTGGTAAAAGAAATTATTTCATATAGGGATGAAGAATCTGGAAGTGAAATTATTTTAATGCCTTCAGATGAATATCAAATAACTACTATGGTAGATTTTGGTACTAAGATATTAGGTACACAAAACGCTACTTTAGATAAAATATCTGATTTTAAAGAAGAAATCGCAGATGCCAGAACTTTCAGTTTTTTACACGAAATTGAAATGCTATTAGAGAATGATTTAATTAAAGGTGGAGATTTAAATAATGCCATTGTATACGTAGATTCAGAATTATCTGACAGTACGATGCAAAAATTAAAAAAAGCTTTTAATAAGGATAAAATTTCCGTTAAGTCTAACGGAATTTTAGACAACTTAACTTTACATTGGGCAAATGAAGCTGCAAGACATAAATTGTTAGATGTTATTGGAGACTTAGCCTTGGTAGGTGCTAGTATAAAAGGAAAAATAATTGCGAACAAACCAGGACACCAAATAAACACATTATTTGCAAAGAAACTTGCGAAAATTATTAAAGCAGAAAAAAGAAATAATGTACCTACCTATGATTTGAATTTACCTCCTTTATTGGATATTCATCAAATCATGGAAATTTTACCACACAGACCTCCTTTTTTATTAGTAGATAGAATTTTAGAGCTTTCCGATAAACACGTAGTAGGAATGAAAAATGTTACAATGAATGAAAATTTCTTTGTAGGACATTTTCCAGGAGCACCCGTTATGCCCGGTGTTTTACAAGTTGAAGCGATGGCACAATGTGGTGGAGTCTTAGTTTTAAACACAGTTCCTGATCCAGAAAATTACTTAACTTATTTCATGAAAATGGACAAGGTTAAATTTAAACAAAAAGTATTACCTGGAGATACTGTGATATTTAAATGTGAGCTAATTACCCCTATAAGAAGAGGAATTTGTCATATGCAATCATATGCTTATGCAAATGGTAAAATAGTCGCAGAAGCAGAATTAATGGCTCAAATTGCTAGAAAATAATAAAACATGAATCAACCATTAGCGTACGTACATCCACAAGCAAAAATAGCACGAAACGTAGTAATAGAACCTTTTACTACAATTCATAATAATGTAGTAATTGGCTCTGGAACTTGGATTGGTTCTAACGTTACGATCATGGAAGGTGCTAGAATTGGAAAAAACTGTAGAATTTTTCCAGGTGCAGTAATCTCTGGAATTCCTCAAGATTTAAAATTTGATGATGAAGAAACTACTGTAGAAATTGGAGACAATGTTACTATTAGAGAATGTGTTACTATAAATAGAGGAACTTCAGATAGAATGAAGACTAAAATTGGTGACAATTGTTTAATTATGGCCTACTGTCATATTGCACACGATTCTTTTGTTGGTAATAACTGTGTTTTTTCCAATAACACAACGCTTGCAGGACATGTGACTATTGGAGATAATGTAGTTTTAGCAGGTATGGTTGCAATACATCAGTTTGCTTCTGTTGGTAAACATGCATTTGTAACTGGTGGTTCTTTAGTTAGAAAAGACGTTCCACCATACGTAAAAGCAGCACGAGAGCCTTTATCTTATGTTGGTATTAACTCGGTAGGATTAAGAAGACGGGGTTATGCAACAGAGAAAATAACAGAAATTCAAAATATCTATAGAATTTTATTTCAAAAAAATTACAATTATACGCAAGCAATAGATATTATTGAAGCTGAAATGGAGGCAACAACAGAAAGAGATGAAATTATTCAATTTATAAAAGATTCGCATAGAGGAATTATGAAAGGATACTATAATTCTAACTAGATAAAGGAATAAATTAAAGAATAATAACAAAATTAGTATACTAAAAATAGAAACACTAGAAATGGCAACAACATCAGATATTAGAAACGGATTGTGTATAAAATATAATAATGATATATATAAAGTAATAGAGTTTTTACATGTAAAACCAGGAAAAGGTCCTGCTTTTGTAAGAACAAAACTGAAAAGTGTTACCAATGGAAAAGTAGTAGATAATACATTTCCTGCAGGAAGAAAAATAGAGGATATTCGTGTAGAAACTCATAAATTTCAATACTTATATAATGAAGGCGATACCTATCATTTTATGAATGAAAAAGATTATTCTCAAATTCAATTACAAAAATCAGCTTTAGATTCTCCATCACTAATGAAAGAAGGAGAAATTGTTACTATAATTATTAACTCTGAAGATGAGATGCCATTATCTGTAGATTTACCGGCAAGTGTTGTTTTAGAGGTAACGCATACAGAGCCTGGTGTAAAAGGAAATACAGCAACAAATGCAACAAAGCCGGCTACTATGGAAAGTGGTGCTATTGTTAACGTACCTTTATTTATAAATGAAGGTGATAAAATTAAAGTAGAAACTACAAAAGGAACGTATCAAGAACGTATTAAAGAGTAAAAATTGTGTTCTGCCTTTGGCTGTTAGTATTTTGCTAGTAGTTAAAAGTAAAATAAAGCAGCTAATAGCTACTAATGAAATTTAAAAACCCACAAATTCTTGGCGATATCGCAGTATTAATTAATGCTGAATTTATTGGTAGTAAAAACTTTGAAGTTTTTGGTATCAATGAAATTCATGTCGTAGAAAAAGGAGATATTGTTTTTGTAGACCATCCAAAGTATTACGATAAAGCTTTAAATTCTGCAGCAACTACCATTTTAATTAATAAAAAAGTAACTTGTCCAGAAGGAAAATCTTTATTAATTTCAGAAGATCCTTTTCGAGATTTTAATAAAATAACAAAACATTTTAATCCGTTTGAAGCCGCTATACAAAGTGTTTCTAATACTGCTGTAATTGGCCAAGAAACAATCATTCAACCCAATGTATTTATTGGAAATAATGTTTCGATTGGTAGTAATTGTTTAATTCATCCGAATGTTACAATTTATGACAATACGGTAATTGGAAATAATGTAACGATACATGCAAATACTGTTTTAGGAGCAGATGCTTTTTACTATAAAAATAGAACAACAGGTTACGATAAATTGATTTCTGGCGGTAGAGTTGTTATAAAAGACAATGTAGATCTAGGTGCTTCTTGTACTATTGATAGAGGTGTTACAGGAGACACGACTATTGGAGAAGGGACAAAAATAGACAATCAAGTGCATGTTGGCCATGATACAATAATTGGAAAAAAATGCTTAATCGCCTCGCAAACTGGTATTGCTGGTTGTGTAATTATAGAAGATAAGGTAACTATCTGGGGACAGGTTGGTACAAATAGCGGAATTACAATAGGAAAAGGAGCCATTATTCTTGGTCAAACTGGGGTAACAAAGTCTGTCGCTGGCGGAAAAAGTTATTTTGGTACTCCTGTTTCCGAGTCTAGAGAAAAATTAAAAGAAATGGCAGGAATAAAACGTTTTTTGAAAGAGAGAAAGAACTCTTAAAAAATTTTTTTAAAAACAATCAATAAGCTATTTTTGCCACACAAAATAAAATATCAAATTAATGAGTGTTTTAGTAAATAAGAATTCAAAAATTATAGTTCAAGGTTTTACAGGTAGTGAAGGTACTTTTCACGCGGGTCAAATGATTGATTATGGAACGAATGTTGTTGGAGGAGTAACTCCAGGAAAAGGAGGACAAGAACACTTAGG
>JBLHGY010000183.1:0-4024 GCA_047616665.1 Polaribacter sp. | reverse complement strand
CCAATACCATCTCCCGGAATTACTGCGATTGTATATTTCATAATATGCTGCTATAAAATTTTTAAGTTGTAAGAATTTCAGAAACCTTATTAACTTCTTTCATAATGTTATGAATGTCTTCATCTTTTACTTCTTTCTGATTGTCTGCGATAACTAGAAACGCATCGTAAGTAAGATCTAATTGTACTTTTGTCAATTCATAACCAATCTTTTTTGCTCTATAAGCCAAAGCTGCTCTTCCACTTCTTGCAGTTAAAACAATGGCACTTTCTGTAACACCAACATCTTCAGGATCCATAATTTCATAGGTTTCTCTATTTTTTATAACACCATCTTGATGAATTCCAGAACTATGCGCGAATGCATTTGCGCCAACGATTGCCTTATTAGGTTGTACTGGCATTCCCATGCTTTCACGAACTAAAATACTCGTATCATACAATAATTTTGTATTAATACTTGTTTCCAAGTTTAAATAAGGGTGTTGTTTTAACACCATAACTACCTCTTCTAACGCTGTGTTTCCTGCGCGCTCTCCAATTCCGTTGATTGTACATTCAATCTGACGTGCTCCATTGATAACACCAGCAATTGAATTGGCAGTTGCCAAACCTAAATCGTTATGACAATGGCAAGAAAGAATTACGTTTTCTATACCTCTTACGTTTTCACGTAAATATTTTATTTTTGCACCGTATTCATCTGGCAAACAATACCCTGTTGTATCTGGAATGTTTAGCACAGTTGCGCCTGCTTTTATAACTGCTTCGCAGACCTTCGCTAAAAAGGCATTATCTGTTCTACCTGCGTCTTCTGCATAAAACTCTACATCTTCTACAAAACCTTTTGAATACGCAACAGCATTTACAGCTCGCTCAATTACCTTTTCTCTTGTAGAATTAAATTTGAATTTTATATGAGAATCACTCGTTCCAATACCTGTATGTATTCGAGGAAATTTTGCATATTTTAAAGCTTCTGCAGCTACTTTTATATCATTTTCAACAGCTCTAGTTAAACCACAAACTGTTGCATTTTTTACAATTTTTGAAATTTCAGTAACCGATCTAAAATCTCCCGGGCTAGAAACAGGAAAACCAGCCTCTATTACGTTCACACCCAACAAGTCTAATCTCTCAGCAATTACTAATTTTTGATTTGTATCTAACTTACACCCAGGAACCTGTTCTCCATCTCTTAGTGTTGTGTCGAAAATTTGTACTTGATTGTCTTGCATAATTTCTATAAAGATTGTACTTATTATAAATCAAATATATATCTTGCATATTCAATACAAGAATCAACATCTTATAACAAACGATTTCTAAAGCAAATCATAAATAATTAAAAAACTGATTACCAATAGATTATGAGTAAAATCATTACATCCGCCAATCAACAAAATGATGCTCTTTTTGTTCTTATTAAATCTTTAACTAAATCTGAAAAGAGGCAGTTTAATTTGTATGTAGGAAGGCTTGGTGGTAACATTGATGCAAAGTTTTTTTCTTTATTTAAATTCTTAGAAAAGTTAAAAATATACGACGAAAAAGTAATTATTGGCAGCGGAATTGTTTCTAAACAGCAACTTTCTAATCTAAAAGCGCATTTATACAAACAAATATTAATTAGTTTGCGCTTAAATCCTGCACACAAAAACGTGCGAATTCAAATTAGAGAGCAATTAGATTTTGCAACCGTTTTGTACCAAAAAGGTCTGTATAAGCAAAGTCTAAAACTCTTAGAAAAAGCTAAAAATATGGCTTTGGACAACGAAGAAAAGAACATTGCATATGAAATTGTAGAATTAGAGAAAGTAATAGAAACACAATATATTACAAGAAGTTTAAGTAATAGAGCAAATCAGTTATCCGTGCAGGCAAAAGAATTAAGTCAGCAAAATGTAATTGCCAGTAAACTCTCTAATTTATCTTTGCAATTATACAGCCATCTGTTGCAAAATGGCTATGTGAAAAATAAAAAAGAAGTTGAATTTATTCAAAAATATTTTAACGATAAAATGCCAAAGTACGATTTTAAAACTTTAGGTTTTAGAGAAAAATTATGGTTAAATAAAGCACATTTGTGGTATAGTTTTTTAATTCAAGACTTTTTACTGAGCTACAAATACGCTAGCAAATGCGTGAATTTATTTAATAGCCCTAAATTAATAAACATACATCCTGTTTTTTATTTAAAGTCTAAAAACTACCTGCTAGAAGCTTCTTTTTTAGTTCAAAAAACCTCGACATTTAAAGCGGAATTAGTTGCTTTTGAAACACAAATTGAAAATCAAGAAATTCCTTTAAATACAAATACAGAATTACTTATTTTCATGTATTTATACTCAAATAAACTGCATTTACATTTCTTAGAAGGCACTTTTGACGAGGGAGAATATTTAGTAGCTATTATTAATGATAAAATTGAAAAGTATAAAAACAGATTAGACAATCATTATATCGTTTTGTTGCACTACAAAATTGCTTGTTTATATTTTGGAATGGGTAAAAACAAGTTATGTATTCTGTATCTGCAAAAAATTATACGTTCTAAAAACATAAATGCCGCAGAAGATTTGCAGTGTTTTGCACGTATATTAAATTTAATTGCACATTATGAATGTGGTTTAGATTATGATTTAGAAAGACAGTTTGTAGATACCTATAAGTTCTTACTCAAAATGGAGAATTTACAAGAAGTGCAAAAAGTTTTTCTTACATCTATTAGGGACTTAAGTGATGTTTTTCCGCATGAAATTAAGAACGAATTTAAAAAAATTCATAAAAAATTAAAAAAGTTTGAAAACCATCCGTATGAAAAAAGAGCCTTTTTATATTTAGATATTTTATCCTGGTTGGAAAGTAAAATTCAGAACAAACCCATCTCAACAATAATTAAAGAAAAAGCAAATCTATTTACTAAGTAATTTGAAATTTCTAATTTTTTCTACTTATTTTTATCATTATCACATTAATTGGGTTATTTCCTAAAATATTTTATAATATTTAAGCACAAATTAAATATTAACAATACTTTTGCCTTGTGAGTATTTTAAACTTCTTAGTAAAAACATTTCAAATCATTTCTGTGGTTTGTATTTCTATGGATACTATTACCCGCACTTCTTCGGCTACCATTACCCTTTAGGGGTTCTATATATTCATATCAATTTAGGTTATCAGTAATTTCGAAAAGTATCGAAATGCATTCAATAAAAAATTAATTACACAAACTATTCATTACCAATGAAAGTATTAAAATTTGGCGGTTCATCTGTCGCAAACTCAGAAAATATAAAAAAAGTATTAGCTATTGTTGCTAAAGCATCTAAAGAACAAAAAGTTGCAGTGGTCGTTTCTGCTTTTGGTAAAACCACAGACAATCTATTAGCCGCAGCTAATACTGCTTTAGTGGATATTACAATTGCTAAAAATATTTTAGAAACGATTAAAGAATTGCATTATCAGGTTATTGATGATTTAATTTCTTCTCAAAAAAAAGAAGTTTTAGAAGTGGTTACTTCTTTATTAGATAGATTATGTTCTATTTATGAAGGTATATTTTTATTACAAGAATTATCAGATAAAACACTAGCAAAGGTCTCTAGTTTTGGTGAGAGACTTTCTTCTTTTATTATTGCAAATGCAGCAAATGAATTATTTGATGCAGCTCATAAAGAAAGTAAAGCGTTAATTTCTACAAATAATGAATACCTAAACGCACAAGTAAATTTTAAAATTACCAACCAAAACATTACCTCTTTTTTTAACAAAAATAAGCATCAAGTTACTGTTTTAGGTGGTTTTATTTCTTCTAATATAAAAGGAGAAACCACTACACTCGGTAGAGGTGGTTCAGATTTTTCTGCATCTATTTATGCTGCAGCTTTAAATGCAGTTGAGTTACAAATATGGACAGACGTTCCTGGAATGTTTACCGCAAATCCTAGGGTTGTAAAACAAGCATATCCAATTTCAGAAATTTCATATGAAGAAGCAATGGAGTTGTCTCATTTTGGTGC
>JBLHGY010000182.1:0-4053 GCA_047616665.1 Polaribacter sp. | reverse complement strand
ATATTCTTTCCAGCGCCCATAACATATTCATCAATAGAATTGTCTAAGACTTCCTTTACTAAAATATAGATTCCGTCGTCTGCAGAAGAACCGTCACCCAGTTTACCAATGTACATTCCTGGTCGCATTCTTATATGCTCCTTCCAATCTAAAGATCTAATATTATCTTCTGTATATTTTGTTTCTTTACTCATAAATTGGCAACTGCTGTTAGGTTTGAAGTACTCGTAAAAATAAGATTTAACAGATAAAAATAAAATGAGTTTTACAATTAGTTATCAACAGGATTTCAACTGTAGTTTAAAACAGCATTAATTGCCCATTTATAAATTATATTTAGCCCCAATTCTTAAGTAATCAGGGTGTAATTTTTAAGGTTGAAAGAAAACATTTATTAGAAAATGTAGAGATAATTTTAATGTAATAATCACAAAATAAAACAATATGTTATATTTTTAAACAAATCAGAGTTTATGCAACAATTTAAGTACTTTTGAAGAAAATAAATTAAAATTATCGTGGAAAGAACGCAACTTTTAGAATTAGCCCAAAAATATGGAAGCCCTATATATGTATATGATACGGATAAAATCGAATCGCAATACAACAGATTAACAGACGCTTTTAGCACTGTAAAAAGCTTAAAATTAAACTACGCTGTTAAGGCACTTTCTAACATTAATATTTTAAAGTTTTTTAAAAATATTGGGGCCGGTTTAGATACTGTTTCTATACAAGAAGTTCAGTTGGGTTTAACGACCGGAATTGATCCAAAGAAAATAATTTTCACACCAAATGGCGTTTCTTTAAAAGAGATAGAAGAAGTTGCAAAATTAGGTGTTCAAATTAATATAGATAATCTTTCTATTTTAGAGTTATTCGGACAAAAACATCCAGAAATTCCTGTTTGCGTGCGTATCAATCCGCACATTATGGCAGGTGGAAATTCTAAGATATCTGTAGGTCATATCGATTCTAAATTCGGAATATCCATTCACCAAGTTCCTCATATAAAACGTGTTGTAGAAAATACGGGGATGAATATCAACGGTATCCACATGCACACTGGGTCTGATATTTTAGATATTGATACTTTTTTACGTGCTACAGAAATCTTGTTTGATGTTGCAAAACAATTTGATGATATTGATTTTATCGACTTCGGAAGCGGATTTAAAGTACCTTATAAAGAAGGAGATATTTCTACAGATATTGAACAATTAGGCGTTCAATTATCAGAAAGATTCAATGAGTTTTGTGTAGAATACGGAAAAGACATTACCTTAATGTTTGAGCCAGGAAAGTTTTTAGTTTCTGATGCAGGAGTATTCCTTGCAAAAGTAAATGTTGTAAAACAAACTACCTCTACGGTTTTTGCGCATGTAGATTCTGGTTTTAATCATTTGGTAAGACCTATGATGTACGATTCTTATCATCATATTACAAATATTTCGAATCCAGAAGGAAGAGATCGTTATTACTCTGTTGTTGGATATATCTGTGAAACTGACACATTTGGTTCTAACAGAAGAATTGCAGAAATTTCTGAGGAAGATGTATTGTGTTTTCACAATGCAGGTGCGTATTGTTTCTCTATGGCCTCTAACTATAATTCGCGTTATTTACCAGCAGAAGTAATGGTACACCAAGGAAAAGATTACTTAATTAGAAAAAGACAAACCATTCATGATATTTTACACAATCAAGAAATTGTTACGTTTCCTGAAGTGGAAAAAAATAAAAAAGAAGCAGTTCCTGCTTAAAAATAAAAAACTAAATTTAGCCACGAATTCACAAATACTACTTTTGTGAGCTCGTGGCTTTTTTAATTTAAAATTTTTACAATGAAGATTCAACTTTCTACTTTTGAGGAAATACCTGCAATTATAGCCATTATTAACGATGCCAAAGAATATTTAGCATCTCAAAAAATTGACCAATGGCAAAACGGATATCCAAATGCTGAACAAGTAGCGAATGATATTAAAAATAATGAAAGTTATGTGGTTGTAAATGATGAAAACGAAGTAATAGCAACTGCAATGTTTACCACAAACCCAGAACCAACTTATAAAATTATTGATGGAAATTGGAATATCGATGAAAATGAAAAATACGGAGTAGTGCATCGAATGGCCATCAAAAAGGAATTTAGAAAATTTGGTTTGGCTACTTTTATTTTTCATGAATTCCACATGCAGTTATTAGAAAAAAAGATAAAAAGTTTAAAAATTGATACCCATGAAAAAAATTTAGGCATGCAAGCTTTAATAAAAAAACTAGGGTACACCTATTGCGGAATAATTTACACAAATTATCATGCAAAAAGAGTGGCTTTTGAGAAAGTAATTTCTTAATAATTCAATATAACAAGTATATTAGCCCCCTCATAAAATCAGTTTTGTGAGGTTTCTTATTTTTAATAAATTCATATCAGACAATGCAAATTCTTCCATATATCATTCAGCAAACACAGCTACCTTCTAAATCTATAGAAAATACTATTGTGCTCTTAAATGAAGATGCTACTATTCCTTTTATTTCTCGATATCGGAAAGAAATGACTGGTAATTTAGATGAAGTTCAAATTGGTGAAATTGTAAAGTTTAAAGAACTTTTTGAAGCCTTAGAAAAACGAAAAAAAGCCATTTTAAAAGCATTAGAAGAATTGCAAGTTTTAACCTCAGAATTAGAACAAAAAATACTTCGAACAAGAGATTTAATTTCTTTGGAAGATCTATATCTTCCATTTAAGAAAAAGCGAAAGACAAAAGCAGAAACTGCACGTTTACAAGGTCTAGAGCCCTTGGCAAAAATGATTATGAGTCAGCGTGTAAATGATCTAGAACATACTGCCTCAAAATACACTTCTAATAAAGTTAACACTATAGAAGATGCTTTAGAGGGCGCTCGTTTTATCATTGCAGAATGGATCAATGAACGCACAGATATTCGTTATAATATTCGACAACAACTAGCACGTTTTGCTATTATTTCTTCTACAATTATTAAAAGTAAAATTAATGAAGAGAAAGCACAGAAATTTAAAGATTATTTCGATTGGCAGGAGTCTTTAAAGAGAATTCCATCTCACAGATTGTTAGCCATTTTAAGAGCAGAGAATGAAGGTTTTATCCGTCTAAAAATAGCAATCGATTCAGACAATGCTATTCAAAAAATAGCTGATACGGTTATTAGAACTCAAAATACCTGTGCTCCGCAAATTCAATTGGCTATTAAAGATGCTTTTAAACGTTTATTATTTCCTTCTTTAGCTAATGAGGCTTTGTCAATCGCCAAAGAAAAAGCAGATGAAGCTGCAATTCTTGTTTTTTCAAAAAATTTAAAGCAATTACTTTTAGGTGCCCCTTTAGGAGAGAAAAGAGTGCTAGCCATAGACCCTGGATTTAAATCTGGCTGCAAAATAGTTTGCTTAAATGCGCAAGGAGTTTTAGAACATAATGAAACTATCTTTCCGCATGCTCCTCAAAACCAAGCTATAGAAGCCATAAAAAAAATAAACTTTTTAGTAAATGCGCATAAAATAGAAGCCATAGCAATTGGAAATGGAACGGCTTCTCGGGAAACAGAACAACTGGTTAAAAAAATTCAATTTACTAATAATGTAGCTGTATTTGTTGTGAGTGAAGCTGGCGCGTCTATTTATTCTGCTTCTAAAATAGCCAGGGATGAATTTCCTAATGATGATGTTACGGTTCGTGGGTCTATTTCTATTGGCAGGCGCTTGCAAGATCCGTTGGCAGAATTGGTAAAAATTGACGCAAAATCGATTGGTGTTGGCCAGTACCAGCATGATGTTGATCAAATAAAATTGAAAAAATCTTTAGATACTACTGTGGAAAGTTGTGTAAATACGATTGGTGTAAACATTAATACAGCAAGCCAACCTTTATTAAGTTCTGTTTCTGGAATTGGACCAAAAATCGCAGAAAATATAGTGAATTATAGAAATGAAAAAGGTTCTTTTACCTCTAGAATTTCTATTAAGAAAGTTCCTCGATTAGGAGGAAAAGCATTTGAACAGGCAGCTGG
>JBLHGY010000181.1:0-4059 GCA_047616665.1 Polaribacter sp. | reverse complement strand
GTTCTATCTCAGTTTATCTTATTACCAGCATGTACTTTTTTAGCTATAATTATTATAGAACCCCATCCTAGTTTTGCTTTAGGAATGATGATGATTGCTGCTTGCCCTGGTGGAAATGTTTCTAACTTTTTTAGTAAAATGGCTGGAGGAAACGCAGCATTATCCGTTAGTTTAACGGCATTTGCAACACTTATTTGTATTATTATGACTCCTTTTAATTTGCAATTTTGGGGAAGCTTATATGAACCCACAAATGCAATTTTAGAAACGGTAGCATTAAATTGGACCGATTTATTTAAATTAGTTTCTTTAATTTTAGGAATTCCATTGTTTTTTGGAATGCTTATAAAACACAACTATTCTGAAATGGCAGAAAACATAGAAAAAGTACTAAAACCAGTTTCTATGTTGGTTTTTATTCTACTTATTTTTATCGCCCTGTCTCAAAATTTAGAAGTGTTTACCAATCACATTCACCTTGTTATATTCTTAGTAATTTCACATAATATTTTTGCCTATATTCTTGGCTATTATACTGCTAAAACCTTTGGTTTAAATATCCAAGATACAAAAACTATTGCCATGGAAACTGGCATACAAAATGGTGGTTTGGGTTTATTACTAATATTTGGTTTCTTTGATGGCCTTGGCGGTATGGCTTTACTAGCTGCTTTTTGGGGTATTTGGGATGTCTTTTCTGGAATTCTTTTAGCCACCTATTGGGGCAGAAAAAAAAATACTTCAATAAAATAAAATTATGATTCAAAGAGTTTGGTTTGCACTTGTTTGGGGTACTATAAAATTAGGATTATTTTTTTACAGCAAAAAGATAACTGTTTTAGGTACACAAAATATCCCTAAAAAAGGAGCCGTTTTATTTGCCGTAAACCACCCAAATGGTCTAGTAGACCCATTGTATGTTACCACAACTAACAAAAGACACAATCACTTTTTAGTAAGAGCAGCCTCTTTTAAAAAACCTTTTATAAAAAAGATTTTAGAGTCCTTATACTTGCTGCCAATTTATAGAATTAGAGATGGCATTCAACAATTAGCCAACAACAAAGAAATTTTTGAGAAATGCCATAAAATTCTAAATAGTGGAGAAACTTTAATGATTTTTCCTGAAGGAAGTCATGACAAAAAAAGAGCTATTAGACCTTTAAGTAAAGGTTTTACTAGAATTGTTTTTGGGGCACTAGAGAAAAATAAAAATCTAGAAATTACGATAATACCGGTAGGAATTACCTATCAGCATCCTTCTCACTACCCCGCAAAAGTTATTGTAAATTACGGACAACCAATTACTACTAGAACTATTTTTGAAGCAAACCCTTTGGCGAAGTCTATTAATATCCTAAAAGCTGAAGTTAGTAACCAATTAGAAAAACTAAGTGTTCACATACCGGATGACCAAAATTATGAAACAATTTTACAAAAATTAACGGATGCGCAAGTAGATTTTACAGCAGTAGCAGAAGTAAATAATATGATAGCAAGTAACCGTTTTCCTGATAAAAAACAGCCCAAAAGGAACTACTTAAAACCGCTTTATTTTTTAATAATTTTGAATAGTATTATTCCCTATTTACTTTGGAGAAAAATTTCAAAAAAAATAGATGAAATTGAATTTATAGATACCTTTAGATTTGCCTTAAATCTATTTTTATTTAGCCTCCTCTATCTTGTAAAAGCGATTATATTGAGTATTTATTTTGGAAATATTATTGGATTCTTCTATCTATCCATCTCTGCTTTTATGGTTTTAATTTATAGTAGTTTTGCTCCTACAAATGCTAAAAAACACACAAAACTCGATGAAGCTAGTTAAAAAGCATTGTACCTCACGAAACTGAGGAAATGCCATCATTTAAACTCTTGATGAGCGCTATAAAAAGTACGTGTGAAAAACTAGGAATAGCAACTAATCTATAATAGCATCTTGAATTATCTGCTGAATTCTTGTACGCATGTTCGTATCAATCAACCCCCTATTATCCATCTTTGGATATACCCTGTTTGATAAAAAGACATACACCAATCCGCTTTTAGGGTCTGCCCAAGTATAAGTACCTGTAAAGCCAGAATGGCCAAAGCTTTCATCAGAAACACAACCACAGGTTGCTTTTACTTCTAAATCTAATTGTGGCTTATCAAAACCCAAACCTCTTCTAACCTTTTCATCGGAAAAATATCTCTGATTGAATTTGCCGATAGTTTCTGACTTTAAATATCTTTTGCCACCATAAAACCCCTTCTGCAAGTAAATTTGCATAATTTTACCTACATCATTAGCGTTGGAAAATAAACCTGCATGACCACCAATACCACCTAGCATTGCGGCACCCATATCGTGCACATTGCCATGTAACAATTGGTCTCTAAAATAAGCGTCTTTTTCTGTAGGTACAATTTCGCTTTTATGAAACTTATGAAGTGGCAAATAGGAAGTTCTATTTGCACCTAAAGATTTGTATAACGTATCATCTACCAATTTATCTAACGGCTTTTTATACGCCTTTTCTAGTACTTCTTTAAAAATATAATACCCTAAATCACTATAACCATAGCCACTAGTTTCATTCTGATCTGCATCTTTTATATACTTTAAAATACTGTCTTTATAACTCTCATTTATAAAAAGGTTTTCAGCAACCTTCGTCTTAAAATCATTTGACTCTTGCTTTCTGTAAAACTGCCCTAAATTTTTGCCGGTAATACTATCTTGGGTGTCTTTATAAAAAGGAATCCAAGATTTTAATCTACCAAAATGAGAAAGGATTTCTTTTACGGTTACTGTATCTTTATTTGAGTTAGAAAAGCTTGGTAAAACATCTCTTAAAGTTGCTGTAAGACGAATTTTATCTTCTTCTTCAGCCTTCATTATTAAAGGCAAGGAAGCTAGAATTTTTGTAAGCGATGCTAAATCATAAATATCAGAATTTTTAACTTTTATTTTTTTGTCATAGGTATGATATCCATAACTTTTCTCGAACACTACTTTCCCATTTCTTGCTACAAATACCTGAAAACCTGGTGCCATTTTTTCTTGTATTATTGTATCTGCCATTTTATCTATTAGCGCTAATTTCTTAGAGGATAAACCTGCAGCTTCTGGTAATGTATATTGAAATCTACTTAAATTAGTACTCGTAATTCCGGAGCCTTCTTTAAATTCTGTACCAATAGAAACGGGTAATTTTCCTTTTGCAGCTATGGCACCAAACAATAGTTGAGCAGAGATTTCTTGTGATAATTTACTATTCTGATAAGAAACAATCACACTTTCTATATTCGTGAAACTTTTTATTTTTAATAAACTATAAGGACTTGTAAAAACATCTAAAACAACTGTTTTTTCTTTTGCAATTTCCTGCAACCAAACCAATTCTTTATTCGAAAACTTATAGCTTTTCCATGGGTGTAGATTAGATTTATGAAAACCAATAATTACATAATTATAGGGTTTTAGCTTTGTAATAAGTCCATCTAAATTGGTGTCTGAAACAACCGTAACCTTTGCATACTTCTTTAGCATATTTACATACGCATCATTTTCAGCATCCCCTAACTTCACGTAGGCAATCTTCTTTTTTTCTAAATTTCTAATTGGTATTTTATTATTTTCATTTTTTAGAAGCGTTAATGAGTTTTTTATCAATTCTCTATGCAGTAACTCATCCGCTGCCCTATTTAAATCAGCTTCAATATTTTCTACAATAATTGGCTTATAAGAATGTAAACCTGCCCAATATTTGGCTTTTAGTATTTTTTTAACAGAAAAATCTAATCGTTCTTTTGTTAATGTTCTTGTCTCTAATGCTTTTTTTATAATTGCTATTGATGCTGGCACATCTTGAGGAATTAATAATAAGTCGTTACCTGCTTGCAATGCTGCTAGGTCTATTTGCGCAGAAGTTGCATAGTTAGCCGCACCTTTCATGTTTAAACCATCCGTAATAATTAACCCCTGAAAGCCTAATTTTTCTTGCAGCAAATGTGTTACAACATTTTTAGAAAGTGATGTGGGTACATTTATATTCGCTTCTAAACTAGGGA
>JBLHGY010000180.1:0-4084 GCA_047616665.1 Polaribacter sp. | reverse complement strand
TCGAACTCATGTATGCCGCCCAAGCTTTAGAGTTTAGAAGACCAAATACATTTTCTGAAATTATTGAAAACAATTACTCAATTATTAGAGAAAAAGTTGATAAATTAGAAGAAGACAGACTTTTAAAGGATGACATTAACAATATGATTCTACTCGTAGAAAACAAAAACCTGATTGTAAAATACAACTAAGCATGACATTTAAAGAACAAATCTTACAAGGAATTCCAAGCATATTACCTACTAAAAAAGGCTATCCAAAAGGCGCAAATAGCGCTCCAAAAAGGAAAGATATTTTGTCTATTGAAGAAAAACAGTTGGCAATAAAAAATGCATTGCGGTATTTCCCTAAAGAATGGCATGAAGAATTAGCGCATGAATTTGCAAATGAATTAAAGGAATTTGGCAGAATATACATGTACAGATTCAAACCAGAGTATAAAATTTATGCAAGGCCAATTTCAGAATATCCTGCGGAAACACAGCAAGCTGCAGCCATCATATTAATGATTCATAACAACTTGAATCCTCATGTTGCACAGCATCCAGAAGAATTAATCACCTACGGTGGAAACGGTGCCGTCTTTCAAAATTGGGCACAATATCTTGTGGTGGTTCAATATTTGGCAATCATGACAGAAGAACAAACATTGCATTTGTATTCTGGGCATCCAATGGGTTTATTTCCTTCTTCTAAAAACGCTCCAAGAGTAGTTGTTACTAACGGAATGATGATTCCTAATTACTCCAAACCCAACGATTGGGAGAAATTTAATGCGCTAGGTGTAACGCAATATGGCCAAATGACAGCAGGTTCATTTATGTATATTGGACCGCAAGGAATTGTACACGGAACTACCATTACCTTAATGAATGCGTTTAGAAAAATATTAAAAAAAGAAGAAAATCCGAATGGTAAAATATTTTTAACTGCAGGTTTGGGTGGCATGAGTGGCGCACAACCCAAAGCAGGAAATATTGCAGGTTGTATTACTATTTGTGCAGAAGTAAACAGCAGCGCAGCTAAAAAAAGACATGAGCAAGGTTGGGTAGATGTTTTAATTGATAATATTGATGTACTGGTTGAAAGAACGATAACAGCTCAAAAAAATAAGGAAGTGGTTTCGATTGCTTTTATTGGAAATATAATTGATGTTTGGGAAAAATTTGACGAAGAGAATATCTTTATTCATATTGGATCAGATCAAACTTCTTTGCATATTCCTTGGACAGGCGGGTATTATCCTGCAGGTTTATCTTACGAAGCATCAAATATTTTAATAAGAGAAAATCCTGAACTTTTTAAAGAAAAGGTGCAAGATTCTTTAAGAAGACATGCAAGCGCTATTAATAAACATACCGAAAAAGGAACTTACTTTTTTGACTACGGAAATGCATTTTTACTAGAATCTTCTAGAGCAGGTGCAGCTGTAATGGCAGAAAATAACATCGATTTCAAATACCCTTCTTATGTGCAAGATATTTTAGGCCCTATGTGTTTTGATTACGGCTTTGGTCCTTTCAGATGGGTTTGTGCTTCTGGTAATGCAGAAGATTTAGACAAAACAGATGCCATTGCAGCTAGCGTATTGCAAAAATTGATGGAGAATTCTCCAGAAGAAATTCAGCTGCAAATGCAAGACAATATCACCTGGATAAAAAATGCAAAATCGAATAAAATGGTTGTGGGGTCTCAAGCAAGAATTTTATATGCAGATGCAGAGGGGAGAATAAAAATTGCAGAAGCTTTTAATAATGCGATTGCCAAAGGAGATATTGGAGCAATTATTTTAGGAAGAGATCATCATGATGTAAGTGGAACAGATTCTCCTTTTAGAGAAACTTCTAATATATACGATGGAAGTAAGTTTACGGCAGATATGGCAATTCATAATGTAATTGGAGATAGCTTTAGAGGTGCAACTTGGGTTTCTATTCACAATGGCGGCGGTGTTGGCTGGGGAGAAGTAATGAATGGTGGTTTTGGAATGTTATTAGATGGAACAGCAGCGGCAGATGCAAAGTTGAAAAACATGCTTTTTTATGACGTAAATAACGGAATTGCAAGAAGAAGTTGGGCTAGAAATGATGAAGCAATTTTTGCTATTAAAAGAGAAATGGAAAGAACGCCTAACTTAAAAATTACTTTACCTAACTTAGTAGAAGAAAATCTACTAAAAGACTTGTTTTAATGAACGTACTTTTTAAAAACATCAAAGAATTAATTCAGGTTCGAGAAATAGCAATTGATTTTCTTTCGGGAAAAGAAATGAACGTTTTACCAACACTTAAAAATGCTTTTTTATTAGTTGAGAACGGCTTAATTGCTGATTTTGGATTCATGGAAGATTGTCCTGATATTGAAATAAAAACAATTGATGCAACAGGTAAAATGATACTGCCTTCTTGGTGCGATTCTCATACACATATAGTCTATGCAGGAAATAGAGAGGATGAATTTGTAGATCGAATAAACGGCCTTTCCTATAAAGAAATTGCGGAGAATGGCGGAGGAATTTTAAACTCTGCAAAACGTTTGCAGGAAACTTCGGAAGAAGACTTATTCAATCAAAGTAAAGTTAGGTTAGAAGAAATTATCCAATTAGGCACGGGTGCTGTAGAAATTAAATCTGGTTATGGTTTAACAAAAGATGCAGAGCTAAAAATGCTGCGAGTTATTAGAAAATTAAAAGAAAAGTATCCAATAGAAATAAAAGCCACTTTTTTAGGTGCACATGCACTTCCTGAAAACTATAAAGATAATAAAAGCGGGTATTTACAAATGTTAATTGACGATATTCTACCTGCAATTCAAAAAGAAAATCTAGCAGACTTTATAGATATTTTTTGCGAAACTGGCTATTTTTCAGTTGCAGATACACAGCAAATTTTAGCCGCTGGAAAAAAGTATAATTTAATAGGTAAAATTCATGTAAACCAGTTTACTGCTATTGGTGGAATACAAGCAGGAATAAAAAATGATGTATTATCTGTAGATCATTTAGAAGAAATGAGAACGGAAGATATTAACGCTTTAAAAGGCACAAAAGCAATGCCGGTTGCTTTGCCGAGTTGCTCTTATTTTTTAAGCATTCCGTATACGCCTGCAAGAAGAATGATCGACGAAGGTTTACCAATAGCCTTGGCAACAGATTACAATCCGGGTTCTACGCCATCTGGAAACATGAATTTTGTAGTTGCTACTGCCTGCATAAAAATGAAAATGACACCGGAAGAAGCTATCAATGCAGCTACCATTAATGGGGCGTATGCAATGAACCTACAAGATAAAGTAGGAACAATCACAAAAGGGAAATTAGCAAATTTGATTTTAACAAAAGAAATTAATTCTTATAATTTTATTCCGTATTCTTTTGGAAACCATTGCATTGACAAAGTGTTTTTAAGAGGGGTAGAAATTATTTAAAAAAATAGTTGTTACTCGTTGACTGAAAATAATTAAAGACATCTTGTGGACTAAGGTTTTTAACACTGTTCATATTTATAAAAATAATTGCTACCATAATAGCAATATTATGTAAAAAAACATTAAAAATGTTACTATAGTAGCACTTTATATAAAAATACCTTATATTTACATCATAAACTAAGGATCGTTATGGGAAAATATGGAGATGATAAATCACCTAAGGAAATAATGCTTCTTTTATCAAAAAACGTCATCGTCTTAAGGAAACAAGAGAAGATGTCTCAAAAGGAATTATCGGAAAGGTCTGGAGTAGCGTATGCTAGTATTCGAAAATTTGAGTCTACAGGTATCATTTCTCTTGAATCACTTCTAAAGATTTGTGAAACTCTAAAGCGATTGACAGACTTTGAATCAATTTTGCAGCAAAACGATATCAAACGGAAAAAGGATTTATTTAATTATTAATGATGGCAGCAACGAAACTAGACGTATATATTCAGTTTTCTAAACAAGAAGAACTTATAGGACAGCTCATTTTAGACAATCGGAGTATCTTATTTAAATATAGTGATGCGTATTTAAAAACAGGAAAAAACCTATCTCCTAATCAATTAAATTTTGACGATAATCCTCAAACTACTAAAGAAAAAGCATT
>JBLHGY010000179.1:0-4089 GCA_047616665.1 Polaribacter sp. | reverse complement strand
TTTAATGCGTTTTTATGCTTTTAAATTCTCCATAAATTTAGTTACTTGTCTTTTTGAATAATGGCTATTATATTGCATATAATAGCCATCTAGTCTTATTACAAGAACTCCGAAGCAAGTCTTTTTTTTTATGGAAAAAATTTTTTAATAGAAAACCATCTTTATCATCAACGTATTTTTTGTTAGCTATCTTTTTTTTAACTTTTTCTACATTAGATACAACAAAAATATTAGAACAATTATCTGTATTAATTTTTGAGTAAAAATCTTCCCAAAATTTTTCGGTTGTCTTATTTATTCTATTGTTGTTAAAATGACAACTCGATACGGGTTGCTTGAAATTAATTATTAGAATATCATTTGTTTCCCACTTATAATTTTTCGAATATAAATTAATTGTTCATTATCAACTTTTCCAGAATAATCATAAACTATTTTCAGTATGTAAACTATTCGTGGTTTTTGTTGCTGAACAATTATAAAACGTTATAAATATTAAACCTATTAGTATCTTTTTCATATGTATTAAAACCTTGTTGTGTGCAGAAAGTTACGTGTTTTAAGCACTAAAGTTAGCAAATAAAACACCGATAGAAAGTCCGTTTAGCCTTTCGTAAGTATACAAAAAGGCAGCAATAAAGTTTATACAATGTTGGCAGTAGTTTTTAATTCAGTTTGTATGTTAATCCTATTGTTGGTCCAATTCCAGTATATATGTTATTAGCTTGTTCAGAGGTAATATTACTCGTATTTATATAAGGAATAACAAATTCGATTCCAAATTTTTCGTTGAAGTAATAGTTACCCCCAATTCCAATACTTATTATAGATATTCCACCACTTAATTGGTTGTGTTGTATATTTGTAAAATCATTATTATCTGCATTATATTTTACAGTACCAAGACCAAGACCAAACTCTGCAAAAACTCTTAATTTAGTAGTATTCACAAAATTGTTTCTTAATGTAGGTATGAATGAGTAAGAATTATAATAAGAGTTTATATTTCCAATTTTTAAATCGTTCATCGAAGCATATGAAAAATTCAATTCAATAGATGTTTTATCTGAAATGTAATATCCAATAGCTGGTTTAATTACAAATCCATTTAATCCTTTAAAATTTTCTGATGATCCAAATAAAGGTAACCCTGAAATTGTTAATTTTAAGTCATTTTTTTTTGATTGACTAAATCCATTTAAAATTCCAAATGTAGTACAGGCTAATAGTAGTAAAATTTTCTTCATATCTTTTATTTAAATTAATATAATTGAGAAAACTTAAACAACAACTGTGCCGTTCATCAATTTAATTGTTACGTTAATGTATATGGTTTGTGGCCTGTTTTAAGCAACTAATTTAGTAGATAATTACAGACCTAGAAAGTGAAGTGCACACCAAAGGTTAGACAAATTTATAATTTATTTTATACGGTGTTGCCCACGGTATTTTTAATTCGTAAGTGTTAGTTCAATTGCTAACAGATTGTACTTATTTCTGTATCTTTTCATAGTTTCATTATTGTTTTTCCATATTCTTATCATTTTTCCTTGATTATATCTAAAACTATTTTCGTTTGTTTCGGCAGGAAATATTCCTATTGAAGGTTCATATGATATCTTTTTTAGTTTTTTTCTAGAACCTTTGATTGTATATTTATATTCGTGTTTGTTTTCTTCGATTATTAGCCACTCAATTGCAATAAAAAAACCATTTTCGGGAAACTCAATATTCAATTTAGAAACATCAATTTCAGTTAGTTTTTTTCCTTTTTTTGCGATTCCAATTATGTTTTGGTTATATATATAATTTTCAGGTTCTCCATTTTGATTTACACCATAAAGCCGAATATTAAACTTTGAGTTTTTTACATCACTCTTTGTTACAATAGTTATTTTTTTTAGAAATGGTGTTTCGTCAAATTCATCTTGATATTTAAAAAGTCGAGCAACAATCCAGGGTTTTATTCCGCAACTAAAATAACTGTTAATTTTAGATTTTTTAAATTCTCCAATTGTAAATTCTTTAGATAATTTTTTAGAACTAAGAATTACTTCATCCAATTCGGTCGTTTCTGGTTTTAATTCAAGTATGTTTTTTATTAAATCTGAGGATATTTTTTTTGTTTCAAATCCGATTGCAGAAAATAAAATAATTTTCGGACTATCTATTTCTAATTCAAATTCTCCTTTTTCATTTGAAGTTGTTCCAATATTTTCATTCTCTACCCAAATATTTACGTAAGGTATCTTTTCTTTCGTTTCGCTGTTAATAATCACTGCTTTTATTTGACTAAAACAAAGGTTTGAAATAAGTAAAAATGTTATCGCAAGCAGTTTTTTCATATTGTGGGTAACGGTTTTGTGTATTAAAAGTTGCGATTTTTGAGAACGGCTATTTTCCGCAGGAAAATTGGAGTTCGTAAAAAAGCAGAAACTTTGATTAAGCTAAAATTACCCAATTTTTCATACACGGTGTTGTAAAACGTTTTTTATTCCTTTTTCAAATTCCTTCTTTAATTTATTCACTTTTCTTTTATTTGCAAACCAATGAAAAGGTGATGGTTTTGAATATCGGCCATATGAAATACAATTTACAAGAATATCTTTTTCGACATAAAAAATTGTCAACTTTTTTCCCCAGTCAGTTACACCATCCTTCCATAAAAAATTAATAGACGTCATATTTTTATTTTCTTCTAAAATATTCCAATTATTATTTTTAATTATTTCTGAAATTAATAACTTTTTTTTGTTTTTATGAATTCCTTTTATTCTTTCAGTTGTATTTATATTTTTGATAGAATAAATTACTCCAATAAATAATAATAGAGATAGTATTAGTAAAAATAATGATAGTCCAAAAGATTCATTTTTTGTTAAATCTGAATAAAATTCCAAAATAAAAATATAAGGAAACACGGAAGATATAAGTATAGGAGTAAAATATTCCAAAAATTTGTTAATAGTCTTTTTCAATTCCTTTATGTTTTACAACGTTTTGGTGTAAGGAAAGTTGCGTTGTTTAAGCAGTGAATTTAGTAAATAAAACATGAACCAAGAAGGTTCACGAGGACTTTCGTAAGTAGGCTAGGAGTAAGCAATAAAGTTTACACGGTGTTGTGCCCAGTTATTAGTTTGTAAATTGTTTTATTTAGTTTTCCTATTTTCTCAAATATTTTTAATTCTGTTCCTTTTTTCAAATCTCGACTTGCAGTTGCAGCAGAAATATCTTTAAATATATCCATATAATCTTTTCTAGTAAATTGAATTTTATTTAACGAAACAAAATATTCTAATCTGTCTTTTTCATTTAATGTTCGATTATTGAAATTCAATAATTCACTTATTGAAATATCAATTACACCTAACATATATTCAATAAACTTTGTTGATTTTCCAGATTTATCACTTTCGGCTAAAGCCTTGTAATATTTTTCTTGATCGTTACTAATTAAAGTTTCAAAAGGTAAAAACTCAAAGATTGGATATTTTTCCATTAATATTAGAGTTTGCCATAATCTTCCCATTCTTCCATTACCATCTAAAAATGGATGTATAAACTCCATTTCATAATGGAAAACACAACTTTTAATTAACTCAATTTCGTCTGACTTTTTTAAATATTCAAAAAGGTCTTTCATTAAATAAGGAAGGTTTCCAAAAGGTGGAGCTACATGTTCTACTTTAGTACCTTTTACAATTCCAACACTTTGTTTCCTATATTTTCCTGCATCTTCAATAAGGTCTTTCATTAAGCCTTTATGTGCTTTTAAAAATGACTTTTCATTAGATGGTTTGTAAATATCCAAATTCTCGTAAATTTCTATTGCATTTAAGACTTCAACAACATCTTTTTTTGGACCAATAACTCTTTTGTTTTCAAGAAGTGCTGTTATTTGTTCTTCTGTAAGTGTATTTCCTTCAATTCTTAGAGAGGAATGAATAGTTTTAATTCTGTTCTGTTTTCTTAATTTAGGAGAAGGTTTGTTTAATAAGTTAGCGTTTACTTCACCTATTTTTTCTGAAATAGAAGTTATTAATTTTAAAATTGAAGATGTTATTTCGTAAGGTGGCTTCATTTGTGATA
>JBLHGY010000178.1:0-4089 GCA_047616665.1 Polaribacter sp. | reverse complement strand
TTATTTTATTATGATAGATTTCCGCCATCATAAAATAAATAGCATCCGTTAAAAAACCCTGATTATCTGCTGCTATAATTTTAGATAAACTTTGAAGAGCTTGTGCGTATTTATTTTGTTTTACAAGTAGTTTTGCTTTAAAAAACAATACGTCATCATAAATTACCTCTCCTGGTATTAAGCCATTTACAAACACCTCTTTTTGTGTGAACAGATTATTTAATTCATTTAATGCTGCATCATTTTTATTTTGAAAAGCGAGAAGTTCTGCTTTAGCTAGTTGCTTTAGGCCAGAAGGAATAGAGTCTACAGGTTCATTATCTGATATTTTTAAATATAATGCGACAGCATCATTTGCAATTAATTGTGTTGTAGCGCTTTTCAGTATTTTTAACTGTGCTTTTGCCCATTCAAAGTCTCCTTTAAAATAACTAGTTTGTGCAACTTTAAAACGTGCCTCTTGCGCCAGTTCATGGTTTTTTAATTGCGTTTGTATTTGTGAAAAATAAATAAGGGCGGAGTTAAATTTTCCAGTAAAAACTAAAACATCTCCTAGCTTTAGTTTAATTCTAGCTTTATCAAATTTAGAATTTGCATACAAAAGAGCCTCTTTTAAAACAATGATTGCCGCCGTTGGTTTATTCTCATAGAAGGTTAAAAAATCAGCGTATCCTACTTGTATTGAAATAGTAGCTGCATTCATACCAAAACGGTTAAAAATATTTGAAAACAACTTTTTGGTCTCAGGACTTTTTGTGGCAACTGCTATTTTAGTTAGGTACAAATTGGCATTAATTAGCTCGCTTTTGGTTGTTGATTTTTCAACAATAAAATTGAAACATTTCTGAGAAATCTCAAAAGCGTTGTGCTCAAATGCTGTTTTTCCGACGGTAAATATAGCGCTTAAATCTTCTTGTTTTCTTTGGAACAAAGCCTTTTCTTGAATGAGTGCCTTTGCATAGTCTTTTTGCTGAGTAAACAACCAGCTGAGTAAAACATTCCAAACATCTTTAGGCGCACTAGCAGCTTTTTTTAAAAGGGTTTTTTTAAATAAAATATTCGCTTCGTTTTCAGAATCTTCTGTAATATATTTGCTGGTATATCTTTGAATTACATTAAAATATCGATCATTACTGTCAACGATTTCAATATAGGATTCAAACATTTTTTTATAATTACCTTTTTCTCCGTAAATCTGGGCAATTTGAAAAATATAATTTTCATTTTTATTAATTTTCATTGCTTTTTCATAGGCTAAAATAGCATTGTCTAATAAATTATATTCTTTAAAAAGACCTCCAATTACAGCCGCATAAATAGTGCTTTTATTTAAGGAGCTTAGCGCAATTTTATAATTTATTTGCGCCGTATCTTTTAGTTGCTGTTTTTCGTAATTGTAGCCCAGGTAGACATAAAGATACCCATGATCTTTATTCGTTTTTATTTTATTTTTAAGCAATTGCTCGGCAATTAAAAATCGGTCTGTTTCTTGGTAACACGAAATTAACCTTTCTAGATAGTTTGAATTAAAAGGACTGCTATCATATAGTTTTTTATAAAGGGGCGTTGCTTTTTCAAAGGCATTTTCTCTATAATAATTTTCAGCTAGAAGGTAATCATTCTGTATTATTTTTTCATTAGTATCTTGGGCACTACTCCAGCTACTAATAGCTATTAAAATAAAAAAAAAGAGATTCCTCATGAAATTCAAAGATAACCAAGAAACACTTTAAATTATTGTTAAACCAATCGTATTTTAATTCCTTGTATATTTTTTTGGCACTAAAATTGTATTTCCAATGAGAAACATATTAAATTTTTACATTATGAGCACTTTACAAGTACAATATGAAGTAATAAAAAGCAATGGAATTATATGTATGAAAAACGGACAAATATCTGCGTATTTAAAGGCACTTGTAAAAATGAATAAATATAAAAAGCGTCTGAGTGTTGTAGCTTCTAATTCGTGTTTTCCACCCAAAAAAATTTATTAGTTTTTGGGTTTAGATTGAGTATTAATACCAAGAACTAAAAATTATTTATGAAATGGTATCAAACCCACAATAAGGTACTAGCACATCTGGTATTTTAATACCGTCTGCTGTTTGATAATTTTCTAGAATTCCAGCTAATACACGTGGTAAAGCTAAAGAGCTGCCATTTAATGTGTGTGCAAATTCACTTTTCCCTTGTTTGTTTTTAAAACGAAGCTTTAATCTATTTGCTTGAAAGGTTTCAAAATTAGATGCAGAACTAATTTCTAACCAACGGTCTTGTGCTGTAGAGAATAATTCAAAATCGAACGTCAAGGCAGCAGTAAAACCAGTATCCCCACCGCACAAACGCAGAATTCTATACGGTAACTTTAACTCCCTTAAAATATCTTTAATGTGTTCTACCATTCCACTTAAAGCATGGTAAGAATTATCTGGGTGCTCAATTCTAACAATTTCAACTTTATCAAATTGATGCAATCTATTTAAACCCCTAACGTGTGCGCCATAACTTCCCGCCTCTCTTCTGAAACAAGGAGTATAACCTGTGCAGCAAATAGGAAAGTCAGATTCTTGAACCAAATTACCACGAAACATGTTTGTAATTGGTATTTCGGCAGTTGGAATTAAATATAAATCATCTTCATTAGAATGATACATTTGCCCTTCTTTATCCGGTAGTTGCCCGGTTGCAGTTGCAGATGCTGTGTTTACTAAATGTGGAACCTGGTATTCTTTATAACCAGCTGCTATGTTTTTGTCTAAAAAATAATTAATTAAAGCACGCTGCAGTCTTGCACCTTTTCCTTTATATACAGGAAAACCAGCACCCGTAATTTTTGTACCCAATTCAAAATCTATAATATCATATTTTTTTGCTAATTCCCAATGCGGTAAAGCATTTTCACCTAAATCAGGAATAATTCCTTCGCTAAAAATATTTTCATTGTCATCTTCAGAACTTCCTGCTTTTACAGAAGCATGCGGAATGTTAGGTATTTGAAATAACAGGTTTTGTAACTCTTCAGCAAAGTCATTTAACTTTTCAACTAATTCTTTAGACTGCTCTTTTAGTTGGCCTGTTTTTTCTTTTAAAAGATTTGCTTTTTGTACTTCACCAGATTTAAAAAAACCACCAATTTCTTTAGATAATTTATTAGATTCAGCTAAAACATCGTCCATAGCAACTTGTGTAGCTCTTCTATTTTCATCGGCTGTTAAAACTTGTGTAACGATGGCTTCTGCATTTGCAAAATTACGTTTTGCCAAACCCGCTAAAACAGTTTCTTTGTTTTCTCTAATAAATTGTACTTGTAACATGTTTTCTAAGAATTATGAAATGCAAATATATAATTTGTGAGGTAGAAAATTATAAATTATCCTGTATATAATTCCTTGAGGTTTGTTCGTCTTCTTTAAGTTGAAGAATTAAAGAATCAAGAGAATCAAATTTATGTTCATCTCTTAAAAAATAAATCAATTCAATTTTTAAATTTTCACCGTACAAATCTCTTTCAAAATCAAAGAAATGAACCTCTATTGTTTGGTGCTTTCCGTTAACCGTAGGTCTGTTGCCAATATTCATCATACCGTAAACAGTTTTGTTTTCTATAAAAGACTTTACAACGTACACTCCTACTTTTGGTATGAGTTTATAGGCTTCTTTAATATCAATATTTGCAGTAGGGTAACCGATTGTTCCGCCTATTTTTTTTCCGTTTACAACAAAACCATTTAACATAAAATTGTAGCCGAGATAATTGTTGGCGGTTTTTAGGTTGCCATTCGCCAAAGCACGCCTAACTTTTGTAGAGCTTACAGAAACATCATCGATGTCTTGTGCCGGAATCTCTTCGACCTTAAAATCGTATAAATGGCTGTATTCTGTTAATTGCTTAATATTACCTTCTCTGTTTTTTCCAAAATGATGGTCGTATCCAATAATTAATTTTGAAATATTAAAAGTGTTTACTAAAATTTCTTTTACAAATTCTAAAGCAGTTGTTTTAGAAAAAGCCTTGTCAAAGGGATGAATGATTAAGTAATCTAAACCTGTTTTTTCTAAAAGCTTAGCGCGCTCATCTATTGTATT
>JBLHGY010000177.1:0-4092 GCA_047616665.1 Polaribacter sp. | reverse complement strand
CAGAGCAAGTAATGAGAACTATTTATTCAAATAGAACCTACAGATATCACTTAGAAAAAAGAAAAAACAAGCAAACCATAATGTTAGGTTTTTCTGATGGAACAAAAGATGGTGGTTATTTAATGGCTAACTGGGGTATTTTTAAGGCAAAAGAAGCACTCACAAAAGTTTCTAGAGAATTTAATATTGAAGTTATTTTCTTTGACGGGCGTGGAGGACCACCTGCTCGTGGAGGAGGAAAAACACATCAATTCTATGCTTCTCTAGGACCCACTATCGAAGACAAGGAGATTCAATTAACAGTACAAGGACAAACTATTAGTTCTAATTTTGGTACTAAAAATTCTGCACAATACAATTTAGAGCAATTAATAAGTTCTGGAATTAAGAATGATATCTTTACAAAAGATCAATTAAATGACCAGAATAGAGAACTGATTGAAGACATGGCTGAAATTAGCTATAAAACGTATGTAGATTTTAAAAACCACCCACAATTTTTACCCTACTTAGAAAAAATGAGTACGTTAAAATATTATGCAAAAACCAATATTGGTAGCAGACCAAGTAAGCGAGGTGGATCAGATAAACTAGATTTCTCTGCCTTAAGAGCCATTCCTTTTGTAGGAAGTTGGAGCCAGCTAAAACAAAATGTTCCTGGTTTTTTTGGTCTAGGTACAGCACTTAAAAAATATGAAGATGCAAATAGATTTGATGAAATTATTGCCTTTTATAATGCTTCAGATTTCTTTAAAACGTTGCTAGAAAATAGCATGATGAGTTTAACCAAGTCTTTCTTTGAATTAACCGCATACATGGCAGATGACGTCGAGTTTGGTGAATTTTGGAAATTAATTTTCGAAGAGTATAAAACAACAAAAAGGTTGTTGTTAAAACTTACAGGACACAAAGAGCTCATGGAGAATTTTCCTGTAGGGAAAGCATCTATTGAAATTAGAGAGAAAATTGTTTTACCGCTATTAACCATTCAACAATTTGCCTTGAAAAAAATTCAAGAACTACAAAAATCTGAAGAGAATACAGCGGAACTAGAAGTGTATGAAAAAATAGTGATGCGTTCTTTATTTGGTAATATTAATGCTAGTAGAAATTCTGCTTAACATAAAAAGTATATTCCTTTTACTAATTTTTTAAATTAAAATGCAGTCATAATATGATTGCATTTTTTTTTACATCTAAAAGAATCTATTAATTATTATGAAAATGCAACATAAAAGTACCCACTAAAATTATAATAATAAAAACTATATTTTTTTTAGAAAATTTTTCCTTAAAAAAAAGTGCACTAAATAAGATAGTTGTTAAAGGTGCTGCCAAAAACAAAAGACTCGAAACAATGGGATTCGTTTGCTTTAAACCTAGAAAACTGAATAAGATTGCAAAAAAAACAACCGTACTCATGATGACTATTTTTTTGAAATAAATTCTTAAACCTGTTGTAATTGAACTCATATTTACTTTTTTAAAAGTAAACAACAAGCCAACAAAAAAGACAATAGATTCTTGATTTGCAATAATTAACAAAGGAGAAAAATTTAAATTTAAATTTTTCCAATGAAATATTGCAGAAGAACTATAACTAAAAGACATTAAAAGTAAAATTAAATGCTGTTTGAAAGTTATTTTTAATTGCGTCTGCTTATTACTAAAAATAAAACACACAAATCCAGACACAATGAATAATAAACCCAATAAAGACTCTTTAATTGGAACGGTATCAAATATCCATAAATATAAAATTGTAAAAACAACGCCCAATAAATTATAAATTCCCAACCATTGTAGTGATGCTTTTTTAATAACTGCCAGCATACTAAACAATCCTAGAACACCAAATAGAGAACCCGTAGTAATTTTAATAAAATCAGCAATAGAAATATGCTCTATTGTAAAAAAAATCAATAAAAAACCTATGGAAATAGTACTTGTAAAAAAGGCACGGTAAGCCACTAAAAAAGGAATAGAGGTAACTTTTAAGTTTTTTTTCCACAGGACATTATTGTAAGAAAATAGTAAAACAGATAACATAATAAAAATCATATGATACTATTTAATTTAAAAGGTATTTTTTTGAAATTTCTAAAAACTTAATGAAACCTGTTTTTAGAACCAGTTTTTTTAAAATTAAAAAGGATGCAGCATTTGTAATGGTATCAATTTCTAAATAACTTATTTTTATTTTAGTTTGGTAATAAAACAAGGATACATAATCATAATAACTTAATTCAATCTTATCTAAAACTACCAATTCTAAATTTCCTTTTGCCGTAGAAATATTATTACTATACCAATTTATATTAGCTAATGCTATTAAATAAATAGAACTTATCGTATTATCGGACCAGTAATCAGATTCAAAAATTTGTTCATAGAACTTATCTGATAATTTGGCAAGTATTTCGTATTCTTCTTTTATTAGTAATGTAGGTATCACTTCTTCTAAAAACATAGAAACCTTTGTTGTTTTGCATTCTTTAAATAATTCTTCTTTTAACGAGCTATCAATACCACTAGATAGCATAATTTTATAACTATAGAACCTTCCTTTTAAAACCGGATTAAATGTACTAAAAGCTTCAGGTCGTTTAATATCTTGATTTTCACAAATACCCCCAGTATAGAACTGTCTGTAACAATCCATTAATGCTACAAAAAACAAATCTGATTTGACGGAAGATTCCTTTTTAATTAATGTTAATACTTTAAAGTAAATACCTCTTAAATGAGAGTAATCAATATATAATAGAGGTACCGTGTTTCTAAAACTTTCATGCTTTAATAAATCACTATAAATGGTTAGTGCCCTTTTTTCATCTAAACTATAAAAACTATGCGTTATAATAGTTGCAAACTTAAGTAACTCGTCAAATTTAGGTTTGCTTAATTCTATCTTTTCAAAAAGCTTATTTAAGGCCTTTAAATTATTTCTTTGAATTAAATTCGATATAAAGTAAGCTACGAAAATAATATTTTTATTATAAAGTATTCCTGTGTTTATTGTCTGGATTCCCTCTTCACTTAAATCATTCGTTTGCTGTATTAAAAGTAATTGTTGCTGAAAATACCACTCATCAAAATTCAAATTATCTTTTAAATAGTTTGTAAATGATGTGAATTCTAAATAATTTGCAAGCGTATTTAAAGTAGATAAACTAGGTTTTGTCTTGCTTAAAAAACCAAACAAACGACGAAGTGTATTATACCCGATTTTTAAATTATTAAAAGATTCTAAAGCTTCCTTTAAATATCTAATATCTCCAACATTATTTACAATAATATTAGATTTCTTTTGAACATCTATTAATAATTGGGAATGGTCTAAATTCATAAAAAACAGCTGTTTAACGAATATACCAAAAAAAATAAACAGAACTATTGTAATAAATGATTTAAAAAAGTAATAATTGGTTCATAAATAGATTATCAAGTACAACTACCTCATGTAAAAAAGAACCATTTATAGAGTAATCAAGCATTGCCTGTACTATTTTGTTCGGTACTATTTATTACTTTTAAAGAAAAAATGCTAGTTAAAGTCTATGATTCTGCCGTTATTGGTATTGAAGCCACCGCCATTGCCTTTGAAATAATTCCTAAAATTAAAACACGCTGTAAAATCAATAGAAAAAATTAATTACTTCTAGAAATACTATCTGCCATAATAAAAGCATTATACGCATTTAAAACTTTACCAGATTTTGATAATTGATTAAAAGGTGTCATTTTATTTTTATCATCTTTAGTGGGTGTGCTCACCTCTATGTCATATTCTAAACCAGAGTCCATTAAAATATGTTTTACTTGAGAAGCTGTTAGATTTGGGTAATAAGCATATAATAAAGCCGCTACTCCTGAAGTTATTGCGGAAGCCAAAGAAGTACCTCCATTAAAATTATGTTTATTATTTGGAAGTGCTGTATAAATATCATTTCCAGGAGCAAAAAGATCGACATATTTATTGCTATAATTAGAGTAGCTTGCTTTTAATTCTTTATTCAAATTTATAGTAGATGCTCCAACAAAAAGAAAATTATCAGACACTTCTTTCTTTCCTTTAAAAATATTATCATT
>JBLHGY010000176.1:0-4100 GCA_047616665.1 Polaribacter sp. | reverse complement strand
TATTTTATTGGAAAAACTGCTTTGAAAATAAAAGCAGTTAAAGAATATTTAGAAGTAAAAATGGCAGAAAATTTAAAGAACACTAAAAAATGGGGTGGTTTTTTAATTTTAGTTGGTGCGCTCTTACCGCTTCCTTTTTCTATCGCTTGTTTAGCCGCTGGAATGATTAAATATTCTTTTAGAAACGTGGTCCTTTTCGGATTGTTTCGTTTTGCAAGATTTGCTACGTATGCTTGGGCAATTTTTCAAGTAGTAGATTAAAAAAAGGTACATTTGTATTATGGGATTAACAAATAATGATATTTTTAAAAAATTACGCGTTGCACACAAATTACGCGATACAGATATTGTAGAAATCTGCGCTTTAGTAGATTTTAAAGTTTCGAAAGGTGAGTTAGGTGCCTTGTTTAGAAATGAAGACCACGATAAATATGTAGAATGTGGAGATCAAATATTACGTAATTTCTTAAACGGTTTGGTAATCCATTTGCGAGGACCAATGCCTAAGAAAGGAGAAAAGAAGTAAGTTATTTCATGAGGCTATAGACTACTTTACTTATAGATAGAAGAAGAAAAGTCAAAATTTTATAAATAAAAAAAGAGAAAATTCATAGTATGAATTTTCTCTTTTTTTTATCTTGATTCTAAAACTCTTATTTCTGTTTAGAAAGGTAAGTCATCTGGCTCTTCATTAGATACATTAGCCGCTGGCTGAAATTGCTCTACTGGAGGTAAGTTTGGATTTTGAGCATCTGTTTGAGAAACATTCTCTACTCTCCAACCTTGAACTGAATTAAAATATTTTGCTTCACCTTGTGGGTTGATCCATTCTCTACCTCTTAAGTTGATAGATACTTTTACATCTTGACCAACTTTATAGTTATTTAACAAATCACATTTATCTTGCACAAATTCAATCATAATCATTTGTGGATATTGATCATCTGTTGTAACTACTAATTCTCTTTTTTGAAACCCGTTAGCACCAAAAGTTTGCACGTCTCCAATTAATTTTACTTTACCAATAACTTCCATAATATATTCTTAACTATTTAATTAAAAGCACTTTCCAAGCACTTTCTACATCATTCTTTTTTAAAAACTCTTGCGCAAATGTATGTTTTTTTGTGGTTTCTAACCCAATAAAATGCGGATGTTCTTTTGTAAAGTTATTAACACTTTCTTCATTTGGAAGTTGCGCTACATTACCCAACATGCCTAAATTGTTTCCTGTTAAAATAGTACTATTCTTAATTTCAGATGCTATTGCATCTACTCCAATTCCAATAGTAGCAATTGGTTTCGGAATTTCAAAAAACCCATCTCTAGCTCTAGAGTAATAACTTCCTCCTGCTCTTGCTACTAGATCTATTTTATGTTGATCTATTGCACCGTTCTCATCTAAAACAGCTTCAGAAATATGAATTTTAACCACTTCACAAATGATTAAATTCCCAGCACCACCTTCATCACCTGTAAAAATAACATCTTTTACTTTACATTCAAATTGTACCGGAGACTCTGCAACTCTAAAAGGCTTTATCTTATCTGATGCCAACATTGTAAATCCTGCTTTCTCAAACTCATTTACACCTTCTGGGTACTCTGTAGAACTCAAAGACATTTGTTGTACAATATCATAATTTACAATATTTATAACCACTTCTTTAGTTGCCAAAACATTTTCTAACGTGTGTTTTGTAGTATTATCTCTTACTCTTCTTGCTGGAGAGAATATCATTATTGGCGGATTAGAACCAAACACATTAAAAAAGCTAAAAGGAGATAAATTCGGATTCCCATCTGCATCAATTGTACTTGCAAATGCAATAGGGCGTGGTGCAACTGCACCTAATAAATAACCATGTAATTTACCTGTAGAAATTTCTTTTGGATCTATACTTAACATCTTACTTGACTGTTTTTATGGCCGTTTAAGTGCGATCGATAACTAATAAATCTATCGATCATACCCAAAGCGTCATTTTAGATTTATTTTCTTCTGTAAAGATACTATCAAATTAGCAAATGAGTTATCTATAGAAACCTTTATATTTGTTTTTATGAAATTTCCAACCAACACATTAATATTTAAGAGAATTGCTGTTTTAATTTCCTTAATTATTGTTTCTCTCATCTTGTGGAATACGTACATCTTTTTTCAAAAATTTAAAACAGAAGAACGTGTTAAGATGGAAAGTTATGGTGATGCTACTCAAGAATTAAATACATTAAATTTAGAAGATTTAAACAAAGAAACTTCCTTATTACCTCTAAAAATAATTCAAAAAAATAAAAACACTCCTTTAATTTTAGTCAGTTCTACCGGAGAAATTAATGGTTTTAAAAATTTAGATTCCATTAAATCATTAGATCCAAATTACTTGAAAGAGCAACTAGAGATAATGAAAAAACAAAACAAACCTATTGCTATAAATTATTTAGGGCAAACTGATTATATTTATTACAAAGATTCAGATTTACTAAATAAGCTAACCTATTACCCGCTTGCCTTAATCTTAATTCTACTCTTATTTCTTGCTGTAATTTATTTATTCTATAGTTCTAATAAAATAGCAGAAACTAATAAATTATGGACAGGTATGGCTAAAGAAACAGCGCATCAAATAGGCACACCGCTGTCTTCTCTTTTAGGTTGGATTGCCATTTTAAAAATGGAAAAAACAGACGACATCTATATCAAAGAAATAGAAAAAGATGTTGTGAGGCTAAATACAATTGCGAATCGTTTTTCTAAAATTGGTTCTACACCAAAACTTAATAAAGAAAACATTGTTACCGTTACAAAACAGGCATATGATTATTTAGAATCTCGAAGTTCTAAACAAATTGTATTTTATTTTAAGACTTCAGATACCGAAATTATTACAAACTTAAACCTAGAGTTATTTTCCTGGGTAATAGAAAACCTTATAAAAAATGCGATTGATGCTATGCAGAAAGAAGGTGTTTTAGAATTGAAAATAGAAAACACCTTAAAAAAAGTAAAAATAACGGTTTCAGACACTGGAAAAGGAATGCCTAAAAAACTATTTAAACAAATTTTTAAACCAGGTTTTACTACAAAAAAAAGAGGCTGGGGTTTGGGATTATCTCTATCTAGACGTATTGTTGAAGATTATCATAAAGGTCAAATATTTGTTCAAAAATCGGAAATAGACAAAGGTACTATTTTTGAAATTTCATTAAACAAGGTGTAAACCGTCTCGTAATCGCGGTAATGAAAAATAATCTAAAATTTAATGGCAATACTCTTAGCTAAAGCTTTAAATTCAAAATCAGTCAACTTTACTTTTTGCGAAAACTGAATGTCTGCCATTTCATTTAAAGGAACCAAATGCACGTGCACATGTGGCACTTCTAAACCAATTACACTCATTCCTACTCTTTTACAAGGAACTGCCTTTTCAAGCGCCTTAGCAACCGTATAAGAAAAGTCCATTAATTTTTGATACTCCATTCTAGACAAATTAAAAATCTTATTTTCTTCCTTTTTAGGAACCACCAAAGTATGCCCTTTAGCATTTGGATTGATATCTAAAAAAGCAACGAAATCATCATTTTCTGCTACTTTATAACTTGGTATTTCTCCTGTAATTATTTTTGTAAAGACGCTCATTTTTATGCTTTTTGGTTGCTTGTAAATATAAAAAAGAATTCGGGTTTTGACATTGTCAAAACCCGAATTTATAATAGACTCCTGAACTAACAGGAATTAATTTATGATCTAGAAATAGAAATAATTTCAAACTTCATAACACCGCTAGGAACCTGTATTTCTGAAATATCCCCAACTATAGCACCTAATAAGCCCTTCCCTATTGGAGAGTTTACAGACAGTTTACCATTTCTAACATCAGTTTCAGAATCTGCCACTAAACGGTATTTAAACTCCATTCCGTTTGCAGTATTCTTAATTACTACATTAGAATGTATTAGCACTTTAGAGGTGTCTAATTGACTTTCATCTAAAATACGTGCACTAGAAATTACATTCTTTAGCTTCGCAATCTTAAACTCTAAATGAGATTGTTCTTCTTTTGCTGCATGATACTCTGCATTTTCACTTAAATCACCCT
>JBLHGY010000175.1:0-4106 GCA_047616665.1 Polaribacter sp. | reverse complement strand
GGAATAAAATGGGAATGAATATCAGTTTTTAAAACAGAGAAATTAAGTGGTTCGCACTCCTGTTCCTTCTTTTTTGAAAACCATTTTAATATCATTTAACTGTATTGTTGCTCGTAATATTTTTGATAATCCCCAGAAGTAATATTGTTCATCCATTTTTCATTAGCTAAATACCACGAAATAGTTTTTACCAATCCTTCTTCAAATTGTAAGGAAGGTGCCCAACCCAATTCATTTTTCAACTTATTAGCATCAATCGCATAACGCTTATCGTGTCCAGGTCTATCCTTCACATAAGTGATTAATTCTTCTGCAGTTCCCACTTCATTTCCTAAAGCAATATCCATTTGCTTACATAGTATTTTAATCAAATCAATATTTGTCCATTCATTAAACCCACCAATATTATAGGTTTCTCCATTTCTACCTTCATGATATATTTTGTCAATTGCAATTGCATGATCAACTACATACAACCAATCCCTTGTAAATTTTCCATCACCGTAAACTGGCAAAGCTTTTCCATTTAGAATATTATTGATAAAAAGAGGAAGAAGCTTTTCAGGAAATTGGTTAGGACCGTAATTATTAGAACAATTTGAAATAACATAAGGCATTCCATAAGTATTTCCATAAGCCCTTACAAAATGATCGGAACTTGCTTTTGAGGATGAGTATGGTGATTGAGGGTCGTATGAAGTAGTTTCTAAAAACAAACCAGTATCACCTAAACTTCCGTAAACCTCATCAGTTGATACATGATAAAATAATTTTCCAGCTTCATTTCCTTTCCACAAGTTTTTTGCAGCATTCAATAAGTTAACTGTTCCAACTACATTGGTCATGATAAATTCCATAGGGTTTGTAATAGAACGATCTACATGACTTTCAGCTGCCAAATGAATCACACCGTCAAAATTATATTTTGCAAACAAATCTATAACATATCCTTCATCAACTATATCTCCTTTTTCAAAAATATAATTATCCATATTTTCAATATCCCTTAAATTTTCAAGATTTCCAGCATAAGTCAATTTATCCAGGTTTATAATTTTATAATCTGGGTATTTATTTACAAACAAACGCACCACATGTGAACCTATAAAGCCCGCTCCTCCAGTAATTAATATTGTTTTACTCATCTTTTCTTTTCGTTTTTTAAAATGGGTAGCAAATGTAGGCAATTATTATACAATGCATTGCGTTAATTAGCCACTGAAAATGTATTTTAGCCCACAAATCTGATAATCAACTATGAGAACCCTAACAACACTTTGTTTTATTTGCTTTTTTTTGACCTCTTTTGCTCAAAAAAATAAGCAAAGCGCCATTACTTTTGGCTATACTCATCAATTGCCAATTGGTGACTTAGCTGACCGATTTGGCGATAATTCATCTATCGGATTTTCTTTCTTTAAAGAAAAAGAAAACAACCTGTTTTACGGAATAGAAGGAGGATACCTCTTTAGTAATAATGTAAAAGATACTTCAATTTTTGACAATATTACTACATCAACTGGGGCAATCATTGGAGCGGAAGGAGCGTATTCAAACATAAACCTTATGGAAAGAGGTTTTGATGTTCATGCTTTTGTAGGTTACGCTTATCATCCAAAAGAAAATAATTTAAGTGGTGTTTATCTTTCAGCAGGAGTAGGATTTTTGCAACATCAAATTTTTATTGATACTAAAAGCCAAAACGTACCACAATTAGATGAAGAATATAAAAAAGGATATGATCGATTAACAAATGGTATTAGTACAAAATGGGAAGCAAGCTATAAATTTTATAGTCCGAATGGAAAGTTTCAGATGTATGCTGGAATGAATATGACTATTGCTTATACAAAAAATAAACGCCCATATCTATTTGACAAAGCAGAATACACCCCAAATACAGGAAGCCTGGATAATCTATTAGGAATTAATATGGGGGTAATTATCCCTATCCACCGAAAAAATGAAGAAGAATTTCATTATTACTAAATGAATACTCTTTATAATATTAGTATCTGGATTTTTAGTATTGCCGTTCATATAGCTTCTCTTTTTAATCCTAAAGCTAAACAATGGATAAAAGGCAGAAAGGCTATTTTTCAAAAACTAGCTGAAGCAACAAAAGAAGATCAAGATATTGTTTGGTTTCATTGTGCTTCTTTAGGTGAATTTGAACAAGGAAAACCCATTATTGAAGGTTACAAAATTAAACACCCTACTCATAAAATATTACTGACTTTCTTTTCGCCTTCAGGTTATGAAATTCGTAAGAACTATGATGAAGTAGATTGGGTTTTCTACCTTCCTGCCGATACAAAGAAAAATGCAAAAAAATTCATAAACATTGTAAATCCAATAAAAGTTATTTTTATTAAGTATGAATTTTGGTTCAATTATATGGCTGAACTTAATAAAAAAAATATTCCTTTTTATTCCGTTTCTAGTATCTTTAGAAAAGAGCAATCTTTTTTCAAATATGATTGGTTTGCAAAGCAACTTAATAACGTAAGTCATTTTTTTGTTCAAGATCAAAATTCAAAAGAATTATTAAAAAAAATTGGTTTTTCCAACTGCACTGTTGCTGGCGACACCCGTTTTGATAGCGTTGTTTCTAATACTCAAAACGCAATAAGCATTCCTTTAATAGAAAAATTTTCCGAAAATAAAACAACCATTATTTGTGGAAGTACTTGGCCTAAGGATGAAGCCCTTTTAGTAAAATACATTAAGGAAAATCCTAATTACAAATACATTATCGCGCCACATGAGATGCATCATATTAGTGAATTAAAAAAACAGACTAATGCTTTATTATTTTCAAAAGCAGACAGTACAAATATCAGTAATAGTACTGTACTGATTATTGACAGTATCGGTATCCTCTCTAATATCTATAAGTATGGAGACCTTGCTTATATTGGGGGAGGATTTGGGTCAGGAATTCATAATATACTTGAAGCTGTTGCTTATGGATTGCCTGTTATGTTTGGACCTAATTATCAAAAATTTAAAGAAGCAAATGAATTGATAGCATTAGGAGGAGCAAAAGAAATTAGTAATCACTCAGAACTTGAAACTACTATTTTATCTTTTATTGATTTTGACAGCTCAATAAGTAAAAACTATATTAAAAATAATGCTGGAGCAACTGACATTATAATAAGTAGTATCTAATATATTTATTCTAATTCTTGTTTGCTTGCAAAAGCATTTAAAAACAAAAAAGCAGAGACTTTCGTCTCTGCTTTTTGTACCCGGGACGGGACTTGAACCCGTACGGACTAATGTCCATTGGATTTTAAGTCCAACGTGTCTACCAATTCCACCACCCGGGCAGGGTAAATGTTTTGTTTTTTAAAGAACTTGCGAGCGAGTGATGAGATTCGAACTCACGACCCCCACCTTGGCAAGGTGATGCTCTACCCCTGAGCTACACTCGCAATATGGACGGCAAATTTAATTAAATAATCAATACTACAAAACCAAAAACTACTTTCCTAATAGTTTTTTTATCTCATTCAATTTCATCAAGGCTTCAACTGGCGTTAATGTATTGATATCCAATATTTTTATCTCATCTCTTAACTCTTCTAAAATAGGGTCATCTAACTTAAAAAAGCTCAACTGCATATCACTTCCATCAGTTATCGCCTCAGTATTACTTTCTTTTGTTCTTAAAGATTCTAATTGTTTCAGAATTTTTTCTGCTTTTCTTACTATCTGCTTTGGCATACCCGCCATTTTCGCTACATGTATACCAAAACTATGCTCACTCCCTCCTTCCTTTAATGTTCTGATAAAAATAATATTTTTTCCACTTTCCTTTACTGATACATTATAATTTCTTACTCTAGAAAATTGTTCTGTCATTTCATTTAGTTCATGATAATGAGTAGCAAATAATGTTTTTGCTTTAGTTGGATGCTCATGCAAATATTCAGCAATTGCCCAAGCAATAGAGATGCCATCATAAGTACTTGTCCCACGCCCTATTTCATCTAATAATATCAAGCTATTATCCGACAGATTATTCAAGATACTAGCAGTTTCATTCATTTCCACCATAAAAGTAGACTCTCCCATTGATATATTATCGGAAGCCCCTA
>JBLHGY010000174.1:0-4145 GCA_047616665.1 Polaribacter sp. | reverse complement strand
TCTCAAATATAGAAGAACAGCAAGAAGAACTAACAAAGGTTTCTTTTATAAACGATGTAAAGCCAATTATGGATGCTAGATGTTTGTCTTGCCACGGTGCTGGTGGAAATTTTCCTGAGTTAAAAAACTATTCAGAAGTTAGTAATCATGCTGCCATGGTAAAAAGTGAAGTTGCAAGTGGTCGTATGCCAAAAGGAGCAGCTTTAACTGCGGCACAGATAAAAAGTATTGTAGATTGGGTAGATGAAGGTGCTTTAGATAATTAATGTACAGATTTAGAAAATGAAAAAAATTACTATATACATTTTAATAATAGGTCTTTTAGCCATTTTTATTGGGTATAAAATGTATCATAAACCGCATATAAATGTTGCTAAAAAATCTGTAGACATCAATATAACTGCAAATACCTTATTAGCAGATTTTTCTTCGGATGAAACAAAGGCCAATACAAAGTACCTAGATAAGATTATTGCCGTAAAAGGGAGGGTTGCTACTATAGAATTTAATGGTGAAAAAGCAGCTATTTCGTTACAAACAGAAGATGACTTTGGAAGTGTGGTTTGTTATTTAGTAAAGGATGAGTTTAAGAAGAGTGCAGAAATGAAAGAAGGGCAAGAGGTTATTTTAAAAGGAATTTGCACTGGTTTTTTAATGGATGTAATTCTTGTAAAGTGTGTTATTATGAATTCAAAATAAAACAGTATGAAAATATTAAGTACCTTTTTTGTGTGTCTATTTTTGGTTTCATTTACCAATGGGCAGGAACGTTTTTTAACTAAAAAGGGAATGATTTCTTTTTTTTCAGAAACTCCAATAGAAAATATAGAAGCTCAAAATAATCAAGTTTTAAGCATTGTAGATGCCACTAGCGGTAAAATGGCTATTGCTATTTTAATGAAGTCTTTTATGTTTAAAAAAGCATTAATGCAAGAACACTTTAATGAGAATTATGTAGAATCTGACAAGTATCCAAAGGCAACTTTTAAAGGAGATATTATAGATTTTGAGAGCATTACAACTTCCGAAATAACTTTAGCTATAAAAGGAGATTTGACCATTCACGGAAAAACAAAAGAAATTACTATTGATGCTGTGACTAAAAAAACAGATGCGGTTATTGAAATGACTGGAAATTTCTTTATTAATTTAACAGATTTTGATGTTAAAATTCCTTCTGTAGTAAAAAATAATATTTCAGAAAAAATAAAAGTAAGTTTTCGTTTGTATCACAAACCGTATAAAAAGTAATTTATGAAAAAAATATTTTTAACAGCATTTTTTATTTTAGCTAGTTTACAGCTTTCTTCTCAAGATTTATTAGCTGTTTTAGAGCTTGAAGCTCCAGTAACCGAAAATATAGTTTCAGCTACTTTTAAAGGAACTAGAATTGTAAACGGGCATTCTATAGAAAATAGAAAGGACTCAGAATTAGAATTCATTATTTCCCACAGATTTGGAAGAATTAATACCGGTTTTGAAGAGCTTTTTGGATTAGATCAATCGAACATTCGTTTTTCTTTTGAGTACGGATTGTCAGATAATTTAACCGCTGGTCTAGGAAGAAGTAGTTTTGAAAAAACCTATGATGGTTATTTGAAATACCGTTTATTAAAACAGAAAACGGGTGCAAATGCGTTTCCTTTTGCAGTTTCTCTTTTTGGAAGTATTGCTGCCAAGAGTCAGAAAGCAATTGCAGGAAATGAAAGAACTTTTGCTGAAAGCTTATTTTATGTGGGGCAAGTTTTAATTGCTAAAAAAGTAAACTCTTCATTATCAATTCAAGTAACACCAACATATGTGCATAGAAATTTAGCAACGATAGCTGCAGACCCACATGATATTTTTGCGCTAGGTTTTGGTACAAGAGTAAAATTGAGTAAACGAGTTTCTTTAAATGCAGAATATTACCAGCAGTTTCAAAAGCTTACATCTATTAATGCTCTAAATTCATTGGCTTTTGGTGTAGATATAGAAACTGGTGGCCATGTTTTTCAAATTATTCTATCGAATGCAATTACAATGGTAGAAAAATCATTTATAACAGAAACAACAGGTAACTTTTTTGGTGGAGACATTCATTTAGGATTTAACCTTTCTAGAACTTTTTAGCCAAAAGAAGCGTTATTCTATAATTTCGTAATCAATACTTAGTTTGCGAAAAGCTCTTAAGGCAGATCCAGAATTTTTGCTGTCTAATTCAATATCTACGGCATCTCCTTCTAAAAGGATCTCTGCAAGTTCTGCTGCTAAAGAATCGGTAATAGTAGCCGAAAATTCTGCAATGCATCTCGCTATTGCTCTTTTATCTGGTCTTTGTGCGTCGCAAGACAATAAATTTACTTTCATAAGAATGGTGTTTCTACTTGCAAGATACAAGAGTTAGGATAAACAATTAGGCTGCTTTTGCATTATTAATGCAAACAGCTTCGGTGTTTACGCTTTCAATTCAATTTTCGAGTTACTTTCTTTTAATAAATTTAGATAATCTTCAATTTTAAACACAGCACTATGAAATCTAGACGTTCTCTTACTACCTTCATTTTGTCTTACAATAGACCTTGCATAGCGTCTTACTTCATCTTTAGAAGTTAAGATAATTCCAGGAACTGGAGTGCTTTTTTCATTTTCATCTTTAGCCACCATTGTAAAATAAGAAGAATTACAATGTTTGGTTTCTCCTGTTCTAATATTTTCAGATTCTACACGCAAACCAATTACCATAGAAGTTCTGCCTGTATAATTCACAGAAGCTTTTAGGGTTAAAAGCTCTCCAACTTCGATAGGATTTAAAAAATCTACTTTATTTACAGAGGCTGTAACGCAATAGTTACTAGAGTGTTTAGAGGCGCAAGCAAATGCAATTTGATCCATTAAATTTAAAATATGACCCCCATGTATTTTTCCGCTAAAATTAGAATGTGAAGGCAGCATTAATTCTGTAATTGTTAATTGAGAATCTTCAATGTTTTTAAATTTTTTAATCATTTGCAGTATCTTTACTTTTAAAAGGGGGCTTTTTTATGATAGTAATCATCTTAGTGCCCATTAAAATATTACTTTTTTCTAAACCAAAAATACAAATCTAATTATAAATAGCTCTTTATTTGTTCTGTATTTATTCCTTTTTTCAAGGAATCTTGTTCATCGGAATACCGTTTATTTGTTGTCATGAATTTATAAATAAATTATTGTTTAATGTTCAGTAAAAAACATTTAACACATATTCCGTTAAAGTATTAAAATTAATAATTATCTTTAAGGATTAAAATCAAAATTATGACTAAAAAATTACCTTTTATTTTATTTTTAACAGTTGCAATGGGTTTAGTTGCACAGACTAATACAATTACCATTGATTGGGGTCGTAACTCTACACCATCAGCAACAGGCGATAGTAAAGCAAGTAGAACCATAGAAGTAGGCGATATTGTAACTTGGAACTGGTATTCAAGTGGTTCGCACAACGTAAAGAGTACAGCATCTGCTACAGAGCCTTTCGAAAGCGAATTTTTTGGAAATGGAGGAACTTATTCAAAAACATTTAATTCTGTAGGATCAAATGATTATGTGTGTTCTCCGCACGCAAGCGATATGTTTGGTACTATTACTGTAGTTGCAGAGGGTGCTTTAAGTACCTCAGAAGCAAGACGTTTAAAGTTTGAAATGTTTCCAAATCCGGCATCAGATAAGGTACGTATTCAATTGCCTTCTGGAGCTGAAAATGCTACGGTAGAATTTTATGATTCTTTAGGTAGATTGGCGCTTTCTAAAAAAGTAACGCGTATTAACAATAAAATGGATGTGAATGCTTTAAGTAAAGGTGTTTATATTTTAAAAGTTTTTACAGCAGACCAGATCGGAAGTCAGAAATTTATAAAAAATTAAGGATCCCTTCAATTTTTAACCTAAGAAAACCAATTGTATTTATAGCAATTGGTTTTTTTTGTGGGCATTTTAAAGTAGATTTGTAGTACAAGAAAAAAAAAGCATGAATTATATCTTATTTGATAGTGACGTTAGAGATACACTATTGCCATTTACATATACAAAACCCGTTGCAGATATTAGAATCGGAATTTTAACCATTAGAGAAAAATGGGAGAAACATCTTGGTTTAACTACCACTACAATTACCGCAGATT
>JBLHGY010000173.1:0-4159 GCA_047616665.1 Polaribacter sp. | reverse complement strand
AATTGACTGGATGCGTGTCGGTTTTATTCATGGAGTTATGAATACTGACAATATGACCATATCTGGTGAAACAATAGATTATGGTCCCTGTGCATTTATGGATACTTATGACCCTAAAACAATTTTTAGTTCAATAGATCAATTAGGTAGATACGCCTATGATAATCAACCAAAAATTACCAAATGGAATTTAACAAGATTTGCTGAATGTCTTATTCCACTAATTAGCAAAAATGAAGATGAAGCAATTAAATTAGCTACAGATGCTTTAGATAAATTTGAACAAAATTATGAAACAAAATGGTTAAATATGATGAGAGATAAACTCGGATTATATGGTGAAGATAAAGAAGATAAAAATTTGATTATGGAGTTATTAAATTGGATGCAAAAAAATAAAGCAGATTATACAAATACCTTTATTTTTTTAACGGATAAGACAATTAAAAATTCTGAAGTTTATGATAATGCAGACTTTAATTTATGGAAAATTAAATGGGTGAAAAGATTAGCAATGTTTAATAGTTCACATGATAAATCTATGGAATTAATGAATTCTTCTAATCCAATGGTAATACCTCGTAATCATAAAGTGGAAGAAGCTTTAACATTAGCAAGTAATGGTGATTTAACATTGTTTAATAGGTTAATAAAAATATTAAAAAATCCTTATACAGTTAATAGCAATGATTTAGAATTTATGTCACCTGCTCCACACAGCGATAAGAAATATCAAACTTTTTGTGGAACTTAACTCGTTATAATACGTAAGGTTCTGGTCTAGCTTCTTTACTAAATATTCTTTCAACATTAAAAGCGCTTACATCTATAGTTTGATAAGAACCTGTTGTTATAAGTTCTGTCAAAGCTCTACCAATGCCAGGTGCTTGTTGCAATCCTCTTCCTGTGAAACCCGAAGCCATATATACATTTTCGTATTTAGGATGCTTACCCACAATAGCATTACTGTCTAGTTGGTTATGATCATAAAATCCTGCCCAAGCACCAGTTAATTTAAGCTCTTCAAACATTGGAATTCTTTTTGCTAAAGCTGGCCATACCAACTCCTCAAAGTCGTCCCAAGCAGGTTCAAGATTTGTTGCATCAAAAGTAGATTTTGGAGAACCAGCTAAATATTCTTTACCCTCTGGCCTCCAATAAACACCTGTTGTTAAATCAGCAGATAAAGGCATTTCAGATATATACGTTGGGCACTTAACTCTGAAAACAGTGTGTTTTTGTGGAATAACAGGAATATCATTTAATATTTTTTTAGTCCAACAACCTGCAGCAGAAATAATTATCTTAGCATTAATTTCTGATATTTCTTTTACTTCTCCCTTAATAAATTCAGCCCCAAGTTCTGTGGCCTTGCTTTTTAAAGCACCGTGAAACATAAAAGGATCAATCCAACCCTCACTTTTATCATCTGTATAAGTGGCAGTTTCTATACCTTCATCGTTAATGTAAGAAAAAACCTTGGATAATTCTGAACCTTTTATATTTTTTGTTCCAGCTCCACACTCTTTATGGTTTTCTAACGCTCTATACTGTTCCTCTGCATGCTCAGGTCCAAACATTAATAAGTAACCATTTGGTACCATACTAGCTGTAGGGTTAGGATTTTTTTTAGTTTTGAGTAATTCTGGTATTTGAAAAATAAAATCTCTTGCAAATTTACCTAACAAAATATTTTCTTTTTGAAAAAATTGTCTCCTAAAGCCACCCAAGGATAAGGGGAATGAGGCTTCTTTGTATGATGGATCTTTTTCTATAACTTTAACTTTTCGACCTTCTTTAGATAGAAAATAAGCTGTCGCAACTCCAATGATACCACCGCCAATTATTACAACATCGTCCATAATTAATTTAAAATAAATAAACTTAAGTTAAGAATTAATGCGTAAAAACACCAAAGTAAATAAGGAATCATTAAATAATAACTTACTAAAGTTATTTTCTTAAATCTTTGCATTAATAAAACTATTAAAGCTATTAAAATAATTAAAACTAGTAATGCTAATAAAATTTTATGAAAAACAAAAAATACTATACTCCAAGTTGTATTAAAAATTAAATGAACGATATAAATATAAATCGTATCTATGTCTCTTTTTTTACTATGCCAAAAAGACCATATGGCAATAGTCATCATTAAATATAGTGTTGTCCAAACAGGTGCAAAGATCCAGCTTGGTGGATTGTATGATGGCTTTATCAATAATGAATACCAAGGCTCTTTAAATCCAATAGTTGCAATACCTCCAATAACAGATGCCGAGTAAGTTATTATTGCAAATAATAAAAAAGATAAAAATTTGTTTTTTAACATAATCATATTATACATTACTTAATGAATGATAAAAAAGTAATTTGGATCACTGGCGCTAGTAGTGGAATTGGTAGGTCTTTAGCTCTAAAATTTGCTAAAGAAGGATGGACAGTTGCTGCCTCAGCTAGACGAGAAAACTTATTACAAGAGTTGCATACTGAGAATGAAAATATCCATTCATTTCCTTTAGATGTTACAAATACAGAACAATGTAAAGCTGTCTTCAATGATATTGTAAAAAAATTTGAAAATATTGAAATTTGTGTGTTTGGTACCGGGATACATGATCCAAAATCTGAAAAAAAATTTAACTTAGATAAAATAAGAAAAATTATGGAAGTAAATTACTTTGGTACAATGAATTCTATCAACGCAATTTATGAATATTATAATAATAAAAAAGGTGGTCAAATATCTATAATTTCTTCAGTTGCTGGTTATAGAGGGTTACCTGCAGCTGGAGGTTATTGTGCATCAAAGTCTGCACTTACAAGTTTTGCAGAAAGTTTATATTTTGAAATGAAAAGAGTAAACGTGCGTGTTTCCCTGATAAGCCCTGGGTTCATTAAAACACCAATGACTGACCAGAATGATTTTCCTATGCCCATGATAAAGTCACCAGAATTTGCTGCAGAACAAATCTATATTGGTTTAATCAAGAATAAGGGATTTGAAATCCATTTTCCAAAAGCTTTTACCTTTATAATGAAAACTCTAAGAATACTTCCAAGTAGCTGGTATTTTAAGATAGTTGAAAAAGGTATGAAAAAAATTGACTACTAATTTTTCTTAAAGAATACCGTCAACTCACCCACTTTAAATCCAAATTTTGTTAATGTGGCTCTATTGATAGCAACCTCTTCGTCTTGTTTAAAAATCCAATCATCAAATGAAACTTTAATATTCTTTCCTTTAAAAGGGACCATTAAATCATATTCAAATTTAAAGGCAGATCCATATTGAAACCCTTTAGCAGTTCCTACAACATCAGGTGCAGATCCTTCATAGTAATTTTGATCAATTTTTTTGATTTTCCATATTCGGTTTTGTTTTTCACCGTCTGTCCAATAGAAATCTTCTTTAAGAGTTAAGATATCACCCTCAAAACTACCAAACATATCAGCTTTAAATTGTCTAGTAACCTTGCCACTTCGATCTTGTAATAGACCCCATGCTTTAACAGGACCTTCAAAGTATTTCTCTATAGTCATTGACGGTTCTGTATTTTTAAAATCTGTTGGTTTCATAGAGTTATTGTTTATACAACTTGCCGTAAAGAATAAAGCAATTATTAATACTGTTAATTTAAATGTCTTAAAGTTTATCATGTCTCTCCTGTTGTTATTTATTTTGTAATGAAAATTGAATTAGATCTATATTTTTTGATTTAAAACCAGCCTCACAATACGAAAGATAAAATTCCCACATTCTTTTAAATGTTAAATCAAAACCTTGCTCTTTAATCAAATCCCACTTTTTATTAAATATCTCTCTCCAAATAATCAAAGTATCAGAGTAATGATCGGCATATGAATTGTATTCATCAAATTTTAAACCATTAGTATCAACATAATTTTGTAATTCATTTCTAGAAGGTAAAAAACCTCCAGGAAAAATATATTTTTGGATAAAGTCCTGTTTATTTTTATATCTATCAAACAAACTATCATCGATAGTTATAGCTTGAATACCCACTGTGCCTGATGAAGTTAGATTATTCTTGATTGTGTTAAAATAGCTATCTAAATAGTTTTGTCCTACCGCCTCTATCATTTCTATAGACGCTATATGATCATATTTACTCTTTAAATCCCTATAATCTTTTAT
>JBLHGY010000172.1:0-4167 GCA_047616665.1 Polaribacter sp. | reverse complement strand
TTTTGTAAAAAATCTTTAAAACTAGCACGAAAAGCTTCGTGCTCCTCAGTAAAATACATACTACTCATTTGATGCGAATTTGAGTTATTTATTCAGCCACCAAATATAAGACTATTCTGTCATACAATTCTAAAGGAAAACCAATGATATTTTTTAATTCTGAAATATCTTGTAGCTCAGCAACCTCATCTTTATAGTTGAAAATTTTCTTACACAATTCGTAATCTATATACGGGTTTTTCAATAATTCTTTAAAAGACACTGTATTTACATTGATTTTTTGAATATTCGGCAATTTTACAAGCTTAAAAACAAGGAGCACTTTTACTGCGACTTCTGCACTTAAACCCCATACTTCATAGAGTTGATTTGGTGTTGAAAAACCCTGTAATTTAGAACGATACTTAATAATTCTTTCAGAAAGCTTCTCTCCTATTCCATTGATAGTTTTTAGATCGTCTTTAACTGCTATATTTATATCTGTTGATGTTACTATATACTTTGATTTTTTAGCAAACAAACGTGTATCCCTAGAAGTTGATAGTTCTATATTTTGCTCCCTTTTGACAACCCAGTCTGGAAACTTAAAATATGATGAGATACTATTTAAAAGAGAGTCTGAAATTGCAGTTACTTTTTGGAACTCTTTTTTTGAATTGATAAATTTACCAGTTTTTCTAAATGCTAAAAGCTTATCTATTTCAACTAAAGACATCCCTAACTGTGCACCTTTGTAATCTGTAATATAATTGGGGTTGAATGGAAAAATTTTTAGCCTTTTATTTTCTAAGTTAATTTTTCTTAGGCTATCTATTTGATGATGAAATGCTATAACTTTAGGCGTGTCTATATTTACATTCTCTTTGGAAGAAAAATCAACAAACACAATAATAAATTGAAATATAACGATTAATATTATTAAAATAAAAATCCCATTTCTTTGACCTTTTTGGTACCAGAAATGGGATTTAAATATGTTCATTATATATTTTTATGCTTTTGAAGCTTTGATAGCATCCTTATATTTTTTCAATTCTTCTTTTACCTTAGGCGCTAAAAGAACAAGTCCAATCATGTTTGGAACCATCATAGCAAAAACCATTGCATCTGAGAAACCAATTACAGAACCTAAACTTGCTGCTGCACCAATTACTACGAAAACACAAAAGATTACCTTATATGCGTATTCCATTCTTTTAGATCTACCAAATAGATATGCCCATCCTTGAAAACCATAATAAGACCAAGATATCATAGAACTAAATGCAAATAAAACTACAGCAATAGTTAATACATATGGGAACCAAGAAATTGCAGACTCAAATGCACCAGAAGTTAATAAAATTGCTTGTGCATCATTTAAAGAAGCATTCTCTGCAGTTACATTTCCTGTAATAATTAATACCAAAGCAGTCATTGTACAAACTACAACCGTATCTATAAAGGGTTCTAATAAAGCAACCAAACCTTCACTTGCTGCATACTTCGTATTTACTGCTGAATGTGCAATAGAAGCAGAACCAATACCCGCCTCATTTGAAAAAGCAGCTCTTCTAAACCCTTGAACTAAAACACCTACAGCACCACCTGCTATACCTTCAGGACTAAATGCACCGTTATAGATTTGAGCAAATGCATCACCAATCATATTATAATTTGAAAAAATAACAAAAAGTGAAGCTGCTACATAAATTGCAACCATGAAAGGAACTATCTTATCTGTTACCTTCGCTATTTTCTTAATACCTCCAATAATAACAATACCAACTAAAATAGCCATTACTAAACCAAATAACCATCCTTTACCATGTAAAAATGAAACTCCACCAACTGGCGTAGTAATATTTTCTACTAATTGAAATGCTTGATTTACTTGGAACATGTTTCCACCACCAAAAGAACCTCCAATTACAAAAACTGCAAACAAAGCTGCTAATATTTTACCTAATGTTTTATTTTTTAATCCTTTTGTTAGATAATACATAGGACCTCCATAAACCGTTCCATCTGCCTCAATATCTCTGTATTTTACACCTAACGTACATTCTACAAATTTTGAAGCCATCCCTAAGAAACCTGCAACAATCATCCAAAAAGTAGCACCCGCGCCACCAATTGAGACAGCAATTGCAACACCTGCAATATTACCTAAACCTACCGTTGCCGATAAAGCTGCCGTTAACGCTTGAAAATGTGTAACCTCTCCTTGATGTCCTTCTACCTTGATAGTATCTGGATTATCACCTTCGGCAGTTGTATAAACACTATCTGAAACTTCAGCGCCTTTTGTTCCATTTCCTTCGACCTCATCATATTTACCCCTTACAATATTTATTGAAGTAACAAAACCTTTAAAATTTATAAAGTTAAAGTAGAACGTAAAATATAACGCTCCTAAAATTAGTGGAAATAAAACCCAATAAATACTAACTGTATCTGAAAAAGGAATTTGATAAAAAATAATATCTACAAACCATCCCGTTGCACTGCCAAATGCTTCATCAATCTGTTGATCAAGACCTTTTTCTTGTGCGAATGTAAAAAATGGTGTTGCTAAAAATAACAACGAAAGAAGTTTTTTATTCATAATTTGATTAGTTTTTATTTAGTTTCCGCAATATGATAAAAAAATGCTCTTTTGACAAGTTTTGAGCGCTAAAAGTAAATTTATAGGAACTTTTCGTTAAATAACAGCAAAAGTTGTTCAAATTGTAATCTGTAAAATTTTAATAATTTAAAAAAATTCTCTTAATTTTAGTATCTGTTCAGGTCTTCCTAAAACTATTAACTGAGAATCTGCAACCAACTTTATATTTGCTTCTGGATTTATAAGATACTCTTTATCCGGATTTCTAAAACCAATAACTGTGCAACCTGTTTGCTTTCTTAGATCAAGATCTAAAATAGTTTTATTAATATATTTTTCTGGTAAATCATTTACAGCAATTTCCTCTAAATTTGCTGTAGTTTCACCCTCTATGGTTAATCTATCTACAAATTCTATAACATCTGGTGTTGCTACTAGAGAAGCCATGTGGTCTCCACCCAATTTATCTGGCATAATTACATTATTTGCACCAGCAAATTTTAATTTTTTATATGAAGATTCATTACCTGCTCTACTTATGATAATACAGTCTTTGTTTAATTGACTGGCTGTTAAAACCACAAAAAGGTTGTCTGCATCTGATGGCAAAGCCGTAATTAAAAAAGATGCTTTTTCGATTCCTGCTTTGTGTAATGTCTCATCTAAAGTGGCATCACCCTCAATATTTAAAATATTCTGAGCATCTAAAGTCTCAATCATCTCTTTTTTCTTATCAACTACAACAAACTTTTTATTATAATTTCCAAGTTTTAATATTGCTTGTTGGCCATTTCTACCATAGCCGCAAACAATCGTGTGTCCTTTTAAATATCCTATTTGCTTTTCCACTCTTCGATGTTTAAGTTGTTCAAATAATTTACCACTAACTAAATATTCTGAAAATGCAGAAACGGCATAACCAAAAATAGTAATACTTGTTAAAATTAAAAAAATTGTAAATATTTTTTCCTCTGGTGAAAAAGGTTGAAGCTCTCCAAAACCAACTGTAGTTACAGTTATTACGGTCATATATAAAGCATCTACAAAATTATAGCCCGAGAGCCACATATAACCAATAGTACCGATGGTAATACTTGAGATTACTAATGAACCTATTTTAACTACTTTTGATTTTACAATCATGCTATTTTATAAATCAAAAACTGAACTCCTTTTCGTATACACCATGTCTTTTAATTTTAACACAAATGCCATTGTTAAATACAAACCAAATGATAAACCAACTGTAAAGAAAGTTACATAAATAAAAAATAAACGTACGTTTAAAGCTCGCATCCCAAGCCTATCTGCTAATCTAGAAAAAACACCAAATCCATGTCTTTCAAAAAAATGCCTAATACTATCTATCATTTTTCTTAAAATATCGTGCAAGATACTATTTTATGCTGTTTTTTCAATAAAAACTTACTGATGCTTTTAGATAAAATAACAATAATAAAAGGTTCTTAGAAAGGCTATTAAATTAAAATAGGATTGATTAACTTTGCTTTTCTCAAAAAAACAGGTACGTTTGAAAGACCAAGAATATTTAGAAGTTTACGGAGCAAGAGTTCATAATT
>JBLHGY010000171.1:0-4176 GCA_047616665.1 Polaribacter sp. | reverse complement strand
TTAGAAGAAATAAATCCAAAAGACTTTTTTGGAGCACATAATAGTACTATTGAAGCCTTAAAAAAATATTACCCTAAAATTAAAATTGTTGCGAGAGGCACCCAATTGAAAATTTTTGGGGAATCAGCTCTTTTAGATGAATTTGAAATTCGTCTAGCGCGCTTGATAAAGTATTACAATAGGTACAATAAATTAGATGAAAACAGCATGGAGCGCATTTTAACTTCAAATGGGAAAGAGGAAAAAGCTGCAGCGTCTAAAAGAATTAAAGATGTTTTAGTGCATGGTGTTGCTGGAAGGTTGATAAAACCACAAACAGAAAACCAGCGTAAAATGGTTGCGTTAATGGCTAAGAATGATATGTTGTTTGCTGTTGGGCCGGCAGGAACAGGTAAAACCTATACAGCAGTTGCATTGGCCGTTAGAGCATTAAAAGAAAAAGAAGTTCGAAAAATTATCTTAACAAGACCAGCGGTAGAGTCTGGAGAGAATTTAGGTTTTCTTCCAGGAGATTTAAAAGAAAAGTTAGACCCTTATATGCAACCGTTGTATGATGCATTAAGAGACATGATTCCGCACGAAAAGCTAGAATCATACATAGAAAAAGGCGTAATACAGATTGCACCTTTGGCATTTATGAGGGGTAGAACCTTAGACAATGCCTTTGTGATTTTAGATGAAGCGCAGAATACTACGCACAATCAGATGAAAATGTTTTTAACTAGAATGGGTAAAAGTGCAAAGTTTATCATCACCGGAGATCCTGGTCAGATAGATTTACCAAGAAAACAAGTCTCTGGATTAAAAGAATCTTTATTAGCCTTGAAAGATATAAATGGTATTGCACAAGTCTTTTTAGATGACAAAGATGTGGTGCGCCATAAATTAGTAAGAAGTATCATTAGCGCTTACAAAAGCATAGAAACAGAATAGGGTCTTATTTTTTGTTGTTGGTTAATAGTCTTTAGACTATTTTTGCAGCCATTAACAACCAACAACCAACAAACAATTAACTAATAATGAATACAATTAACGAAACTAATTTTAAGTTTCCCAATCAAAAATCTGTTTATAAAGGCAAGGTAAGAGAGGTTTACAATATTAATGATACTCTTTTAGTAATGATTGCTACCGATAGACTTTCTGCTTTTGATGTTATTTTACCGCGTCAAATTCCTTTTAAAGGGCAGATTTTAAATCAGATTGCAACAAAAATGATGAATAATACAGCAGATATTGTTCCGAATTGGTTGTTAGCAAATCCTGATGAGAATGTAGCAATTGGTCATTTGTGCGAAACTTTTAAAGTAGAAATGGTTATTCGTGGTTATTTATCTGGCCACGCTGCTAGAGAATATAAATTAGGAAAAAGACTACTTTGTGGCGTTACCATGGCAGCAGGTTTAAAAGAGAATGATAAATTTCCTGAACCAATAATTACCCCATCAACGAAAGCAGATACTGGAGATCATGATGAAGATATTTCTCGCGAAGAGATTCTATCTAATAGTATTGTTTCTGAAAAAGACTATTTAATTTTAGAAGACTATACAAGAAAACTATTTCAAAGAGGAACAGAAATAGCGGCTTCTCGTGGTCTAATTTTAGTAGATACGAAATATGAATTCGGAAAAACAAAAGAAGGGAAAATTGTGTTAATTGATGAAATTCATACTCCAGATTCTTCTCGCTATTTTTATGAAGAAGGATATCAAGAAAGACAAGACAAAGGAGCGTCTCAAAAACAATTGTCTAAAGAGTTTGTAAGACAATGGTTGATTGAAAACGGATTTCAAGGTCTAGAAGGACAGCAAATACCAGAAATGTCTGATGCTAAAATCAGCGAGATTTCTAACAGATATATAGAGTTATACGAACAAATTACGGGAGAAGTTTTTGTGAAAGCAACTACAGATAACGTAATGCATAGAATTGAAAAGAATGTGCTTCAATTTTTAAAATAAGAGAATACAGAGTTTGTCATTGCGAGGAATTTAATTGCTGTAAGCATTAAATAACGTGGCAACCTCTTAAATTATAAATAGATTGCTTCGTTATACATACGCATAATAACGAATTATAATAAAAACATACAAATATGATTATAGAACCAAGAACAAGAGGATTTATCTGTTTAACATCACACCCAACAGGTTGCGAGCAAAACGTAATGAATCAAATAGAATACATCAAAACGCAAGGAAAAATTGAAGGAGCCAAAAAAGTATTGGTTTTAGGTGCTTCTACAGGCTTTGGTTTGGCCTCTAGAATTACAAGTGCATTCGGTTCTGAGGCAGCAACAATTGGTGTTTATTTTGATAAGCCACCAACTGCAGGAAGACCAGGTTCACCCGGATATTACAATACTGCCGCTTTTGAAAAGCATGCTCATAAACAAGGTTTGTATGCTAAAAGTGTGAATGGTGATGCATTTTCAAATGAAATAAAACAGCAAGTTGTAGACTTAATTAAAGAAGATTTAGGTCAGATAGATTTAGTAATTTATAGTTTGGCTTCGCCTGTAAGAACGCATCCAAATAGTGGAAAAAGATTCAAATCGGTTTTAAAACCTATCGGAGAAGTTTTTACAAATAAGACAGTAGATTTTCATACCGGAAATGTATCAGAAATTTCTATCAACCCTGCGGAAGGAGAAGATATTGAAAATACAGTTACTGTTATGGGAGGTGAAGATTGGAAAATGTGGATGGATGCCTTGCAAGCTGAAAACCTACTTTCAGACGGTGCTACAACAGTTGCGTATTCTTATATTGGCCCAGACGTTACAAGACCGGTCTATAGAAATGGAACTATTGGTGCTGCAAAAGATCATTTAGAAGCAACTGCTTTTACAATTACAGAAGATTTAAAGTCCATTAAAGGAAAAGCCTACGTCTCTGTTAATAAGGCATTGGTAACACAAGCAAGTTCTGCAATTCCTGTAATTCCGTTATACATTTCTTTATTGTATAAAATTATGAAAGCAAAAGGTATTCATGAAGGTTGTATTGAGCAAATACAACGTTTGTTCAGTCAGCGTTTATTTGGAGGCGATTTAGCTTTAGATGAAAAGGGAAGAATTAGAATTGATGATTTAGAAATGCGCGAAGATGTACAAGCAGAAATTGCTGAACTTTGGAAAAATGCAACTTCAGAGAACTTACCAGAAATAGGAGATTTAAAAGGTTATAGTGATGAATTTTTTAGCTTATTTGGCTTTAAAGTTCCAGGTGTAGACTATACTGCAGATGTAAATGAATTGGTTCTGGTTCCTAGTGAACAATAATCTGAGACAATACAAGCCTCATTTTTTTAAAAATCATGAGGCTTTTTTTAGCATAAAAATAAGGGATTGAAGGCAGTAACTATAAAACAACTTAAAGATGAATTAGCTCATAAATCTGCAGCAGATTTAAAAGAGTTGTGCTTGCAGTTGGCCCGGTTTAAAAAAGAAAATAAAGAATTACTTACCTACTTAATGTTTGAGTCTCATGATGAGGAAACTTATATTCAGACTCTAAAAGAGGAGGTAGACGCTCAGTTTGAGGAAATTAATACCAAGAGTTTTTTCTACATTAGAAAAGGAAGTCGTAAAATATTAACGTCTATAAAAAAACACATTCGGTACTCTAAGAAGAAAGAAACAGAAGCAGAATTGTTGTTGTATTTCTGTAAGAAATTAAAGGCTTTTAGGCCTTCTATTCAAAGAAGCACAAGATTGCAAAGTATTTTTGATACACAGGTGAGAATGATCAAGCGAGTAATTGAAAAATTACACGAAGATTTGCAGTATGATTTTCAATTAGAATTAGATGAATTATTAGAGAATGAATAAAGAAAGACCCGTTTTAGAAGATTTAATTAAAGACAATATGTCTGCATTAGAATTGTTTCAAAATAAGACTTTAAGACCTGTTATTAAAATGCAACACGATTTATTAATTGCATCTTTTAATACCTATAAAGCAAAAAGAAAAATAGATTTTTCTAGTTTAACAGATCAAAAAAAGAGAAGTAAGACAAAGGCAGTTTTTGTAAAAGATATTAATTATAAGAACCTTACGTTAGGTTTTATTATTGGTGCTTTTTCATTAGAAGAGTTTGCTTATTATAGTTTAAATGCTTCAGAATTAAATAAAAGAATTATTCAAATTGTCATCCAAAGAGTTCAGGACA
>JBLHGY010000170.1:0-4179 GCA_047616665.1 Polaribacter sp. | reverse complement strand
TTCACAAACTTTTCATTATATAAAATAGTTTCAGCGTTTAATTGTTTCCGATTTGCCCATTCTTTAGCAAAATCGAAATTTACTTGAATAAGTGCAGCAGGCATTTTTTCACCTTCACCAATAATCATTATTTGTTCTATAAAACGAGACTGTTTTAATTCACTTTCTAACACAGCCGGAGCAATATATTTACCTCCAGAAGTTTTAAACATTTCTTTTTTCCGATCTGTAATCTTTAAAAAACCCTCCTTATCAATTGTTCCAATATCACCAGTATGCAAATAACCATTAATAATAGTTTTATTGGTCATTTCCTCATTTTTATAATAGCCCATCATTACGGTAGTACCTTTCATTAAAATTTCTCCATCTTCAGCAATTTTCACTTCTAAACCTTCTAAAGGTTTTCCGACAGTGCCAATTTTTAAGCCATTATTTCTTAAATTATTTACAGTAATGGCGGGAGAGCTCTCTGTTAATCCGTAGCCTTCAAAAATAGGTATTCCTGCGGCCATAAAAATACGAATTAATCTTGTTTGCAGTGGTGCACTTCCACTAAGCATAAACTCTAGATTACCACCTAAAGCATCTTGCCATTTAGAAAAGATTAATTTTCTAGCAATGCTTAATTTAAAATCGTAAAATTTTCCATTTTTATGATAAGGCTCAAATTTTTCTGCAAGCGAAACTGACCAAAAAAACAATATTTTTTTTATGCCAGCTAAAGCGCTTCCTTTGGTGATTATTTTATCGAAAATTTTCTCTAATAGTCTTGGAACAACTGCTAAGAAGTGAGGTTTTATTTCCTTAATATTATCACCTAATTGTTCTATACTTTCAGCAAAATAGACTTCAAATCCTAGATATTGGTAATAGTATGAGGCAGATCTTTCAAAAATGTGAGAAATAGGTAAGTAGCTAATAACTCGTTTTTTGTTGCCTACTAAATTTAAAGATACATGCGTTTTAAAAACGTTATCTACAACGTTTTTATGAGATAACATGACTCCTTTTGGCGTGCCTGTTGTGCCAGAAGTATAAATAATTGTTGCTAAATGTTCTGGTTTAACTGCAGCTTTTAATGTTGCTATTTGTGCTTGTAAATTAACGTTTTTCCCAATTGCTAAAAACGAGTTCCAGCTATACGCTTCTTCAGATTCTTCTAATAAAAAAATATTCTTAAGTTGTGTTTGATCTTTAACTTTTTTTACTTTTTTATACAAAGTTACATCAGAAACAAAACAGTATTTTGCATCAGAATGGTTTAAAACATATGCATAATCTTTCTCTGATAGTGTTGCATATAAAGGTACATTCTGAGCACCAATTTGTAGGATGCCAATATCTAATAGGTGCCAGTTAGGAATATTATTAGTTGTTATAACCGCTATTTTATCGTCTTTTTGAATACCTAATGCTAGTAAAGAACTACTTACTTTGTTGGCTTGTGTTATATATTCTTGAGTAGATATGTTTTTCCAGCTATTTTCATTTTTGTACAAGAAACAGTTTTCTTGTGGGTAGTTTTCTAGTTGATAATAAGGAAAATCAAAAAGTCGAGTAACATCCATATAAAAAAGTTTTACAGCAATATAGTAAAAGTTTTTTGGTAAAAGGATAAAGTAAATTTTCCTATGAATAAGGAATTTAAAGGAAAACAGCTTTTAGATTTCCCTAAAAGCTGTTTTTTATAAATTTATAGACTTTCTTATTTTTTGTTTTCTATCCAGTTTTTAGCATTTACAAATGCTTCTAACCAAGGTGAAACAGCATCTTTTCTTCCTTCAGGATAGTTTGCCCAATTCCATTGAAAAGTAGAACGTTCTATGTGTGGCATTGTAACTAAATGTCTTCCGGTTACATCACTCATCATTGCAGTATTATAATCAGAACCATTTGGGTTGTTAGGGTAGCCTTCAAAACTATATTTTGCAACAATATTGTAGTTTTCTTCCGCTTCTGGTAAGTTGAATTTTCCTTCTCCATGAGAAATCCAAACACCTAATTCTGTTCCCGTTAAAGAAGATAGCATTACAGAATTGTTTTCTTGAATTTTAACAGAGGTAAAAGAACTTTCATGTTTCTTGGAATCGTTATGAACCAATTTACCGTGTACTTTATGTTTTGGGTTTATAAGATCTAATTCCATCCATAATTGTGCACCATTACAAATACCTACAGATAAAGTATCTTCTCTTTTAAAGAAGTTCTTTAATGCTTTTTTTGCTTTTGCATTGTATAAAAATGCGCCTGCCCAACCTTTTGCAGATCCTAAGACATCAGAATTAGAGAAACCACCAACAGCACCAATAAATTGAATATCCTCTAAAGTTTCACGTCCAGAAATTAAATCGGTCATATGAACATCTTTCACATCAAAACCTGCTAAATACATTGCATTTGCCATTTCACGTTCAGAATTAGAACCTTTTTCTCTAATAATTGCAGCTTTTGGTTTTGAAGCTTTTGAATTTAACTTTGGTAATTTTCCTATAAATTTTTCTGGAAATTTATACGTTAAAGGCTGCTTTTTATAATTGTCAAATCGATTTTGTGCCAAACCATTTGCGGTTTGTTTTTGATCTAATAAAAAAGAAGTTTTGTACCAAACATCTCTCATTTCAGCAACATCAAAAGAGAAATTATCTTCATTGTTTTTAATGTTTACTTTTCCTGAATTGTTAGCTGTACCGATATTAAAAACAGTAATTCCTACTTCTTCAAATGCGGCTTCTATAGAAGTATCTGCTTGAAAAACAATTCCTGCATTTTCAGAAAATAATACCTTTATAGCATCTTCTTCATTCAATTCAGAAATGTTAAAATCTGCTCCTAAATTCACATCAGCAAAACACATTTCTAACAAGGTTGTAATAAAACCACCAGAAGCAATATCATGTCCTGCTTTAATTTTATCTGCTTTTATTAATTTCTGAATAGTATTAAATGTATGCTTTACATAAGAGGCATTCGTAACATCTGGTGTTTCGTTTCCAATAGTATTTAAAGTTTGGTTAAATGAACTTCCACCTAGCTTATATTCATCTTGAGAAACATTAATATAATAAATATTTCCACCACCTACTTTTAAAAGAGGCTCTACTACTTTACTTATTTCACTGCAGTTTCCTGCAGCAGATATAATAACAGTTCCAGGAGAAATTACTTCACTATCTGTGTATTTTTGCTTCATAGATAAAGAATCTTTTCCGGTTGGAACATTGACTCCTAAATCTATAGAAAATTCAGAAACTGCCTTTACAGCTTTATATAAACGGGCATCTTCACCTTCGTTTTTGCACGGCCACATCCAATTTGCAGAAAGTGATACACTTTTTAAGTTCTCTTTTAACGGTGCCCAAATTAAGTTGGTTAAAGATTCTGTTATTGCAATTCTACTGCCAGCAGCAGGATCAATTAACCCAGAAATAGGAGCGTGGCCAATAGATGTTGCTACACCTTCTTTACCATTATAATCTAAGGCCATTACACCAACGTTGTTTAACGGTATTTGTAACGGACCAACACATTGTTGTTTTGCAACTTTACCACCAACACATCTGTCTACTTTATTTGTTAACCAATCTTTACAAGCAACAGCTTCTAACTGTAAAACTTGTTTTAAATAGATTTCTAAATTTTTTATTTTATAGCGAGAATTCTTATAGTTTCTTTCAACGGTAATATCGGTTAGAACTGTTTTTGGAGATGAACCAAACATATCTTCCAATGCTAAATCCATGGGTTTATCACCTTTCTTTTTAGACTCAAAAGTAAAACGGTTATTCTCTGTAACATCACCAACAGTGTACATTGGAGAGCGCTCACGATCTGCAATTTTTTGCAAAGTATCGATATGTTTCTCTGCAATAACTAGCCCCATTCTTTCTTGAGACTCATTGCCAATAATTTCTTTTGCAGATAAAGTTGGATCTCCTAAGGGTAATTTATCTAAATCTATTTTACCTCCGGTATCTTCTACTAGTTCTGATAAACAATTTAAATGTCCACCAGCCCCATGATCGTGAATAGAAACAATAAAGTTTTCTTCACTTTCTACCATTCCACGAACTGCATTTGCAGCACGTTTTTGCATTTCTGGGTTTGAACGTTGCACTGCATTTAACTCAATACCAGATTCAAATTCACCAGTATCTGAAGATGAAACAGCAGCACCAC
>JBLHGY010000169.1:0-4190 GCA_047616665.1 Polaribacter sp. | reverse complement strand
AATGATAATAAAAAAATGGACACCAATTTTATAGGAATCCCTAAAGAAGATTATGGCTGCTCTAATAATGCAATCGGCTTTATGGGGCCTCCGAAATACAAGGATGCAAAGTTTGTTTTAGAAGAAGACAAAACAATTGAAATAAACCTTTAAATAAATAAAATTTTATTTATTATTTTTAATGAATATATATTTCTCAACATTGCTATAAAACAAATATTTAGACCGTTAGCCACCCCCTTTTCTAGAATATATTTTCACTTCACACAAATCTGATTCTCATCAAATCCTTAAACTATTATCCTAACTTCAATTGTACTAATAAACCACCAAACGCAAAAACCTTCTAATGTTTAGAAAATGTACCTGCTATTTTATCTTCCTCTAAAATAATACTTGTTTCAATCTTTACTTTATTTAAAACAACTTTTAACTCCTCTGTTGTCATTTCTAAATGCGCATTAACAGTGTTATCTGAAAGCATGTTTAATAGTACCTCATCTTGAGCCCTACCTCTTTTCATAGCTTCGTTATAACCAATCTGCTCATTAAAAGTAACCAAAGAGTATTTAGAAGCATATTCCGTTGGAAAGGTTTTCTCTAAATCCATTTCTATCTTTCTTTTCTCTTTAAAAATAGGATTGGCAACATGATTTTTCATCTCATGAAAATTGTCTATTGCTAAATCTGCAATAGCATCTGTATCTTTTTTTCTTATTTTTTGATAGGCTTTAAAAATAGCTTCCCAATCCCCTAAATCTTCATCTAAAATTTCATCTAACACAAAAACATCTTCAAAAGAAGCGTTCATACCTTGTCCATAAAACGGTACAATTGCATGAGAAGAATCGCCAATTAACATCGTTTTATCTTGATAACTCCATGGCGAACATTTTATAGTTCCTAAAGGCCCGGTTGGGTTGTTTATGAATTCCTCTTTAATATTTGGAATTAAAGCCAATGCATCAGGAAACTCCTTCTCGAAAAACGCTGTAATTTTTTCCTCTGATGTTAAATTATCAAAATTAAACTCTCCTTCATCATAACTTAGGAATAAAGTTACGGTAAAACTACCATCCATATTTGGCAAAGCAATAAGCATAAAATCACCACGAGGCCAAATATGCAAATGTTCTTTACTTATTTGATGCTCCCCTTTTTTATCTGCAGGAATCTCGAGCTCTTTATACCCATGATTTAAATAATCTTGAGAATAACTAAACAAGAATTTACGTTCGGAAACATAACTTTTTCTTAAAGATGAACCTGCACCATCCCCACCGAAAATAACCGTTGCATTCACTGAAAAGTCTTCTTTAGTTTTATAGTCTTTAAAGTGAGCAATTGCATTTTCTATGTCTACACTTTCACATTTTTTGTTAAAATGCATCTGAACATTTTCATGTTTTTCTGCTGCATCTAATAAGATCGCGTTCAAGTTTCCTCTAGAAATTGAATTTATAAATTCATTTTCTCTTCCAGAATAATTTGAAGAAAACGTATTTCCTTCAGTATCATGCATTAATCTGCCAAACATTGGAATGCAAATTTCTCTAGCTTTTTCTTCCATTCCGCACAAACGCAATGCTTTTAAACCTCTGTCTGACAAGGCTAAATTAATAGATCTACCTGCAGATATATCGGTAGTTCTTAAATCTGGTCTGCTCTCATATAACTCTACTTTGAAACCTCTTTGCGCAAGTCTTAAAGCGAGTAAACTCCCGCACAAACCTGCTCCGATAATTAGTACTTTATCTTTTTTATTCATTCGTTAAAAGTATTGTTTATCTATTTTTATAATCAACTTACTATAAAATAAAAATCAGTGTTCATCTAACTTAGAAATATTCTATTGACCTTTTTTTTATTACTATTTTTTTTATTCCAAAAACTAGACGCATAAGAAACCTTTTAATATCGAAACCATGCGATACACATCTTCAAAAGAAGTATACATTGGTACTGGTGCGCAGCGCAATACATTAGGTTCTCGCCAATCTGTTATTACAAATTGTTCTGTTAATTTTGTATGTAAACTCTTGTCCGCATTTTTAACTTGAATAGATATTTGGCAACCTCTTTCTTTTGGATTACTTGGTGTAATTATTTTTATATATTCAGAATCAATTTCATGAATTAAAAACTCAAAATACCCTGTTAATTTTTCTGATTTCTCTCTCAACGCATCCATACCAACTTCATCAAATAAATCTAAAGAAGCTTTAATTGCTGCCATAGATAGTATTGGCGGATTAGATAATTGCCAACCTTCTGCACCATCCATAACATCGAATGGCTGCCGCATATTAAATCGCGTTTCTTTGTTATGGTTCCACCAACCTGCAAAACGTGGTAAGTCTTTATTTTTAGAGTGCTTTTCGTGCACAAATAACCCTGCCAAACTTCCTGGACCAGAATTCAAATATTTATAGGTGCACCATGCTGCAAAATCTACATTAGAATCGTGTAAATTGGGTTGTACATTTCCAGCTCCATGTGCTAAATCAATTCCAACAACACAATCTTTCGAATGCCCTATTGCTGCAATCCTTTTGAGATCTAAAAACTGACCCGTATAATAGTTCACACCTCCAATTAATAAAAGCGCAATTTCATATCCCTGTGTTTCAATGATTGTCTCTAAATCTTCGATATTTAACAACTCTTCATTTTCTCTTGGCTTCCATTGAATAATATCTTCCGCAGAAAAACCATGAAATTTTAATTGAGATTCTACGGCGTATCTATCTGAGGGAAATGCATCACTTTCTATAACAATTTTATATTTTATTTTAGTAGGCCTGTAAAATGAAACCATTAGCAAATGAAGGTTTGTAGTAAGTGTATTCATTACAACCACTTCTATTGGTTTTGCGCCAACAATTTTAGCCATTTTATTCGTTAATAATTCGTGGTAATTTAACCACGGATTCTTAGCTTCTTGATGACCTTCTACCCCAAAATTTGCCCAATCTTCTAATTCTTGATTGATATATTCCTTCGTCGATTTTGGCTGCAATCCTAAAGAATTTCCAGTAAAATACAACCATTCGGTTCTTCTCAAAACTTTAGACTTTACTTTAGGAATGTGAAATTTATCCCGCAAATAAGCAAGTGAATCTTCTGTATCTAGCTGTTTTGCAAAAGCTAAAGAGTTTTGATATTTCATCTATAAAAAATGATTTACATCAAATATAAAACAATCCTTTTTAGATATCAGTTTTTTGAGTTTTGATTTTTTGTACTTTAGCTGAAAATATTTTTATTAATGAGCATTGCAAAACTTTATATGTTACTATTTTTGGTTCTTTTTATGTCATGTGAAAATGATGCCAAAATAATTGTCGAACTACAAAATATCCATGCCACTATAAAAGCAAATTTTGCTCCTGACAAACGTGTTGAACTTTTTAATATTCATTTTGAGTTTGCAGACAATCAATTGATTATTGAAGGAGAGACCACCTCCAGAAAAGCATTTTCTGCACTGTTAGACAGTTTAAAAAACAGAAAATTAGGATTTATAAATAATGTGCGCATCCTACCAGATAGCGTTGTTGGTGATAAATTCTATGCTGTTGCAAAAAACGCTGTAATTAATATTCGTTCTGCACCAAAACATTCTGCAGAATTAGGTACACAAGGTTTATTAGGAATGTCTTTAAAAGTTTTAGATAAAAAAGGTGATTTCTACAAAATTCAAACACCCGATAGCTATATCTCTTGGGTGGATAAAGGGGGTATTGAGCGCATGACTAAAAGCGAATTTAAGAATTGGAACAGCGCTAAAAAAGTAATTTTTACGAAGAGTTTCGGTCTTGTATTCGCCACAAAAAACAGTAATTCTGATATTGTTTCTGATATTACTTTAGGCGGACTTTTAAAGTATATTTCAGAAGATGATACTTTTTATGAAGTAAAATATCCTGACAAAAGAACTGGTTTTATTAAAAAAAGCGAAAGTTATATTTATAAAAACTGGCTACAAGAACTGCAAACATCAAAAGAAAGTATTGAAATAGTTGCCAAAACAATGGTCGGTTTTCCATATTTGTGGGGCGGCACCTCTTCAAAAGGAATAGATTGTAGCGGATTTACAAAAATGGTCTATTTAATAAATGGATTTGTAATTCCTAGAGATGCTTCTCAGCAAATAAACGCTGGTAAAACAGTGGATGCTAATTTAAATT
>JBLHGY010000168.1:0-4209 GCA_047616665.1 Polaribacter sp. | reverse complement strand
CTGAAGGATATAGAAAAGCATTGCGTTTAATGAAAATGGCAGAGAAATTTGGCATTCCAGTTGTAACTTTACTGGATACTCCAGGAGCGTATCCTGGCTTAGAGGCAGAAGAGCGCGGACAAGGAGAAGCAATTGCAAGAAATATCTTTGAAATGACCATTTTAAAAACACCAATTATAACAGTTGTTATTGGTGAAGGTGCTTCTGGTGGTGCTTTAGGAATTGGTGTAGGAGATAGAGTTTACATGATGGAAAACACTTGGTATACTGTAATTTCTCCAGAATCTTGTTCGTCTATTTTATGGAGAAGTTGGGAGTATAAAGAGCAGGCTGCGGCAGCTTTAAAATTAACGAGTACAGATATGAAGAGAATGAAGTTGATTGATGGTATCATTAAAGAACCAGTTGGCGGAGCGCATACAGATAGAGCGGGTGCTTTTACGGCGGTAAAAGAACAAATAACTATTGCTTTTAATGAATTAAAAGATTTACCAGAAGAAGAGTTAGTTGCTCAGAGAATGGATAAATATGCTAAAATGGGGGTTTATAAAGAGTAACTTTTAAACACTCTTTATAGTCCTGAACATATAAAAAAAGCGAAATTCAATAAGTTGAATTTCGCTTTTTTATTTTTACTGATGGGTATTTAGATACCTAAAGAAGTGAATAATTGTTTTAATCTAGGTTCAGAAGGTCTAGGTGCATTTGCGTTAACAATGTTCCCCTGAGGATCTATTAATATAAATCGAGGAATTGAATTGATTTCATATGCTTTCTGGAAGTCGTAATCTTGTCCTGCCCACAATTGCGTTCCTGTTAATTGTTTATCCTTTACAAATTTTCTCCATTTATTTTCTGCAGCATCCCATGAACCACCACTTCTTCTTGATTCATCGGTAGAGATACTAACAAAAGCTATGTTTTTTCTGTGGTATTCTTTTTCTAAGGAATTTAAAAAAGGAATTTGCTGAATACAAGGTCCACACCAGGTTGCCCAAACATCAATATAAACATATTTTCCTTTAAAAGAATCTAAAGACTTTTCTCCTCCTTTAAAGTCCATGTAATTTTTAAATTCTGGAGAAGGTGACCCTTTAGCAAATGCTTTATTTTTAGCATACGTTTTATTAAAATAATTCACCATTTGATCAGTTTGTTGGTTTGCTTTTTCAACCAATGAACTATCAATGTTTTCATAAGAATTTAAGATGCTGTCATATTTTTGTTTTATAGTTTCTAATTTGGTTTTAAATTGATTTTCCTCCAATTCTAAAATAGCAGTAGGGTCTCCAAGTTTTTGACTTTCCTTTATTTGAGCTAGCACAAAGTTACTATTTTCTGATCCATTTCCAGAAAATTCAATGCTAGTCATAAAGTTTTCTGCATTTGCATTTATACTAATATTAAAACCATTTTTTAAATAGATAGGTGCCCTTTTAGCATTTGTAGTAAGTGTATATACTGCTTTTTCAACTCTTAGAGTGTCTTTAAAAGTACCGTCTGTATTTATAACGATGGTTTTAATAATCCCAGTTTGTCCTGCGATTGTAAGTATAGAATCTTTATTGTTTTCTAATTTCCCTGATAAGTAGAGATATTCCGTAGCGTTTTTACCCGTGCAAGAAGCAAGGAGTATCAATGTGAATAAAAGGAGGCTATTTTTCTTCATTTTTTGTTTTTGCTTTAGCGTACAAATATAAAAATTTATGTTTTTTTAAATAATTTATTGAGGCACTACCTTGTTAATGTTTTCCTAAAAAAAATAAGTAATTGAAGTAAAAAAAAACCCAAACATTTGTTTGGGTTTTTAAATTTTAAGAAGCTGTTTTTGTTTTTATCTTCTTTTTAGTTTTCTCTATTTGAATTGTGAGTTTATTTTCTTTCTCATCAAGATCCATTTTAATAGTATCACCTTCAGAGAGTTTAGAATTTACAATTTCTTCTGCTAAAGCATCTTCAATATATTTCTGTATGGCTCTTTTAAGAGGCCTAGCTCCGTATTTTTTATCGAATCCTTTATCTGCTATGTAGTCTTTAGCTTTCTCGCTTAGATTTAAGGTGTAGCCTAAATCAGATATTCTATTTAATAATTTATCTAATTCAATATCTATTATTGCATGAATGTCTTCTCTTTCTAGCGCGTTAAAGATAATTACGTCATCTATTCTATTTAGAAACTCGGGAGCAAAAGATTTTTTTAAAGCACCTTCTATAACAGATTTAGCATGTTCGTCTGCCTGTGCTGCTTTCGTAGCAGTGCCAAAACCAACACCGCCGCCAAAATCTTTTAATTGACGTGCACCAATATTAGAAGTCATAATAATTATGGTATTTCTAAAGTCGATTTTTCTTCCCAAGCTATCTGTGATAAAGCCATCATCTAAAATTTGCAGCAAAATATTAAATACATCCGGATGTGCTTTTTCTATCTCGTCTAATAAAATAACAGCATATGGTTTTCTTCTTACTTTTTCAGTTAATTGTCCTCCTTCTTCGTACCCAACATATCCCGGAGGAGCACCAATTAGACGAGAAATAGCAAATTTCTCCATGTATTCACTCATGTCAATTCTAATCAAAGAATCATCAGAATCAAATAATTCACGCGCTAGTACTTTTGCTAATTGTGTTTTACCAACACCCGTTTGGCCTAAAAAGATAAAGGATCCAATAGGTTTGTTTGGATCTTTTAATCCAACTCTATTTCGTTGTATTGCTTTCACTACTTTTGTTACTGCAATATCTTGTCCCACAACTTTTCCTTTAATTAGTTGCGGTAATTCGTGTAATTTTTCTGTTTCTGCTTCTGCAACTCTATTCACAGGAATGCCTGTCATCATAGAAACTACTTCTGCAACATTATCTTCTGTAACAATTTCTCTATTTTGTTTAGAGTCGTCTTCCCATTGTTTCTGAGCAGAATCTAATGCAGCTTCCATGTTTTTTTCATCATCACGCAACTTTGCAGCTTCTTCGTATTTCTGTCCGTTTACTGCTTTTGTTTTTTGATCGCGAACAGTTTCTAGTTGAGCTTCTAATTCTAAAACTTGTTGAGGCACTACAATATTGGTAATATGAATTCTAGAACCCGCTTCATCTAAAGCATCAATAGCTTTGTCTGGCAAGTACCTGTCTGTCATATATCTATTTGTTAATTTTACACAAGCATTAATCGCTTCATCTGTATAATTTACATGATGATGTTCTTCATATTTAGATTTAATGTTTTGTAAGATTTGAATGGTTTCGTCTACGGAAGTAGGCTCTACAATTACCTTTTGAAAACGACGTTCTAAAGCACCATCTTTTTCTATATTTGTTCTAAACTCGTCTAAAGTAGTTGCACCAATACATTGAATTTCTCCACGCGCTAAGGCAGGTTTTAACATATTAGAAGCGTCTAAAGAACCCGTTGCGCCACCGGCACCAACAATGGTATGAATTTCGTCTATAAAAAGAATAATATCCTCATTCTTTTCAAGTTCATTCATTAAAGCCTTCATACGCTCTTCAAACTGACCACGGTATTTTGTACCCGCAACTAAACTTGCTAAATCTAGAGAGACCAAGCGTTTATCAAATAAAATTCTAGAAACTTTACGTTCAATAATTCTTAGAGCCAAGCCTTCTGCAATGGCAGATTTACCAACACCTGGTTCACCTATTAGCATTGGGTTATTTTTCTTTCTTCTACTTAGAATTTGTGAAACACGTTCAATTTCTTTTTGTCTTCCTACAACTGGGTCTAATTTTCCTCTTTCTGCTAAATCCGTTAAATCTCTACCAAAATTATCTAAAACAGGTGTTTTGGATTTTTTTACATTTTGCGCTTTTTTAGATTGCTCAAAAGGGTTTGGTTTTTCTGAAGGAAACTCATCATCAGAAGGGGTTTCTGCAATTGGGTTGTTTGGCAAATTATCTGTTTCTTCTGCATGTAATTGTTTATACAAAGCCTTGGCTTCATCATAATTTACATGGTACTTCTGAATTAGTTTTGTTGTTGGGTCATTTTCATTTCTAAGAATACATAATAATAAATGAGCAGTATCGATAGACTCACTTTGGTATAATTTTGCTTCTAAAAATGTAGTTTTAAGCGCTTTTTCTGCTTGCCTTGTTAAATGTAAGTTTTTCTTACTCGAGGTATCTGTAAATGCAGGGTTTAATTGTTCTAGTTTTTTACGCAATAGTACCGTATCTACATCAAAT
>JBLHGY010000167.1:0-4209 GCA_047616665.1 Polaribacter sp. | reverse complement strand
AGGCAATTGAAAAAGTACAGCCTTTGTTTGACTTTACAGGCTCAAATATAGATAAATTGACTTCTTTAGAGAAGATGTTATCAACTTCGGAAGAAGGGCAAAGTGGGGTAGAAGAGCTTCGTTTTGTTATTAATGCAATTGGTGAATTAGGTTTAGAAACAGCCGCTTTAGAAGTTGATGTAACTTTAGCAAGAGGGTTGAATTATTATACCGGTGCAATTTTTGAAGTTGCTGCACCAAAAGAGGTTAAAATGGGCTCTGTTGGCGGTGGTGGAAGATATGATGATTTAACAGGAATCTTTGGTTTAAAAGATGTCTCTGGAGTTGGAATTTCTTTTGGATTAGATAGAATTTATTTAGTTTTAGAAGAGTTAGGTTTATTTAAAGTAGTTGATTTACCAAAACCAAAAGTTATTTTCTTAAATTTTGACGCTACTACAGATATGCTGAAAATGAAAGCGATACAGAGTTTAAGAGCAAATGGAATTAAATCCGAGTTTTATCCAGATTTAGGGGTAAGCAATAAACAAGAAAAGCGTCAATGGAAATACGTTGCTAGCAGAGCAATACTATTTGTAGTTTCTAAAGTAGAAAATGATGTTTTTACATTAAAAAATATGAATTCTGGCATGCAAACAAATTGCTCTTTATCAGAATTAGTAGAAAAATTAAAATAATACGTTGTAAACACGTAAATTTGCACTTTAATATAGAATGAAATGTTTGAATTGAACAGCAAAATGAATGACGAGAGAATTGAAGAAATAGGGGAGAATCATGTGGCAACTTCGGCAGAAAACCCGATAAGACCAGATGCATTTGATATTTCTGACGAAGAAAAAATAGTAAAAATTGAAAAGAGTGTAAAAGATATTTTACAGACTTTAGGAATGGATTTAACAGATGATAGTATTCAAGGAACTCCAAAAAGAGTTGCGAAAGCTTTTATAAACGAAATGTTTATGGGCTTGAATCCTAAAAACAAGCCAAAGGCTTCTACGTTTGACAATAATTACAATTATGGTGAAATGCTAGTAGAGAAGAATATAGTACTATATTCTACTTGTGAGCACCATTTATTACCAATCATTGGTAGAGCGCATGTGGCTTATATTTCTGACGGTAAAGTAATCGGACTCTCTAAAATGAATAGAATTGTAGAGTATTTTTCTAAAAGACCACAGGTGCAAGAGCGTTTAACAATGCAAATTGTGCAAGCAATGCAAGAGGCTTTAGGGACAAAAGATGTTGCTTGTGTTATAGATGCAAAACATTTATGTGTAAATTCTCGTGGTATTAAAGATATTGAAAGTTCTACTGTAACTTCAGAGTTTGGTGGAAAATTCAAGGAGAAAGAAACAAAGAAAGAGTTTTTACAATATTTACAAATGGATACGCCCTTCTAAGTTTTAAAATAAAGTAAAAGACAATAAAAAAACCGTTTAGAAATTATTTCTAAACGGTTTTTTTATTCTAAAAATATAGTAAACTAATTTTGCAGTACAACCCATTCTCCTTTTTCAATTAAAGGAATGGCTTGTTTAAATTTTACTTCTTTTTGTTCGCCGCTCATAACGTTTTTTATAGTAACACGCTCGTTTCTTCCAATTTTTGGTTGGTCTCTTACAACAGTCTCAACAGGTTCAGATTGCTGTCTAGAGTTTGAAATAGCCTGTTCGCTTGAGTTTTGAACATCTGCTTTACTTGTGTTTAAACGCTCTTTTTTATGATCTCTAGCTTCAGAAATTTGATTGGATTGTGCTGGTAACTCTCCTTTAAATAAGAAAGACAATACTTCTTTATTAATTTCATCTACAGTAAGCTTAAACAATTCAAAAGCTTCGAACTTATAAATTAATAAAGGATCTTTCTGCTCATAAGATGCATTCTGAACAGAATGTTTCAGTTCATCCATTTTACGCAAATGGTCTTTCCAGTTTTCATCTATGATTGCTAGCGTAATATTTTTCTCAAAATCTGTAACTAAACTCTTACCTTGAGTTTCATAGGCTTCTTTCAGGTTGGTAACTACTTGTAAAGACTTAATTCCGTCTGTAAAAGGAACTACAATACGTTCATATTTATCACCTTCATTTTCGAAAACATCTTTAATAACTGGAAATGCTAAAACAGCATTTCTTTCAATCTTATTTTTGTAATGTTCAGAAACAATATCAAATAATTTATCTGCAATTTCTTTTGCTGTTAATTTATCGAACTCTTCTTCAGAAATAGGAGAGGTCATTGAAGAAAACTTAATCAACTCGAACTCAAAGTTCTTAAAATCTTTAGCTATTTTATTGTTACTGATAATAGATTCGCATGTTTCGTAAATCATGTTTGCAATATCAACTTGTAAGCGTTTACCATCTAAAGCGTTGCGCCTTCTCTTATAAACAAACTCACGCTGAGCGTTCATAATGTCATCATATTCTAACAAACGTTTTCTAATTCCGAAGTTATTTTCTTCTACTTTCTTTTGTGCTCTTTCAATAGATTTAGAAATCATAGAGTGCTGAATTACTTCTCCCTCTTTTAATCCCATTCTATCCATCATTTTTGCAATTCTGTCAGAGCCAAAAAGACGCATTAAATTGTCATCTAAAGCCACATAAAATTGCGTTGACCCAACATCACCTTGTCTACCTGCACGTCCACGTAATTGTCTATCTACACGTCTAGAATCATGTCTTTCTGTACCAATTATAGCCAAACCACCAACATCTTTTACTTCGTTAGTCAATTTAATATCAGTACCACGTCCTGCCATGTTTGTCGCAATAGTTACAACACCAGGTTTACCTGCTTCTGCAACTACATTTGCTTCACGTTTGTGTAATTTTGCATTTAAAATATTATGAGGAATTTTACGCATTTGTAACATTCTACCTAATAATTCTGAGATCTCTACAGAAGTTGTTCCCACTAAAATAGGGCGCTTCTGTTCTACTAAAACAACAATATCCTCAATTACTGCATTGTATTTTTCTCGTGCCGTTTTGTATACTAAATCTTCTTTATCATCTCTTTGAATAGGTCTATTTGTAGGAATCTCTACAACATCTAGTTTATAGATTTCCCATAATTCGCCAGCTTCAGTAATTGCAGTTCCTGTCATACCAGACAGTTTACGATACATTCTAAAGTAATTCTGTAATGTAACGGTTGCAAAAGTTTGAGTAGCATCTTCTATTTTTACATCTTCTTTTGCTTCAATTGCTTGGTGTAAACCATCTGAATAACGACGACCGTCCATAATACGACCCGTTTGTTCATCAACAATCATTACTTTATTTTCCATTACTACATATTCAACATCTTTTTCAAAAACAGTATATGCTTTTAAAAGTTGATTCATGGTATGAATACGTTCACTTTTAATACTAAAATCTTTGTATAGTTCTTCTTTTTGACTCGCTTTTTCTTCTGGTGTGTTTTCAGAAGTATCAATTTCACCAACCTTTACCCCAATATCTGGTAAAACGAAAAAGTTCTCATTGCTCGTTTTTTCTGATAAGTGTCCAATACCTTTATCTGTTAAATCTATTTGGTTGTTTTTCTCTTCAATAACAAACCACAGCTCTTCATCTACTTCTGGCATTAACTTGTTGTTGTCTGCCATATAATAGTTTTCTGTCTTTTGAAGAATCTGTTTTGTTCCTTCTAAAGATAAAAACTTAATTAACGCTTTGTTCTTTGGTAGACCTCTAAATACTCTTAACAATTGAAAACCACCTTCTTTAGTATCTCCGGCAGCAATTAATTTTTTAGCCTCTGCTAAAACACTTATTAAATACTTACTTTGAATACCAACAATATCATTTACTAAAGGCTTTAGCTCATTAAATTCATGTCTGTCTCCTTGTGGAACAGGACCTGATATAATTAACGGTGTTCTAGCGTCATCAATTAAAACAGAATCTACTTCATCTATAATTGCATAATTTGGTGCTCTTTGAACTAAGTCATCTTTAGAACTTGCCATATTATCACGCAAATAGTCAAACCCAAATTCGTTATTTGTTCCGTACGTTATATCTGCGTTGTATGCTTTTCTTCTTGCATCAGAATTTGGTTGGTGATAATCGATACAGTCTGTAGAGAAACCATGGAATTCAAAAATTGGTCCCATCCAAGCTTTATCACGTTTTGCTAAGTAATCATTTACAGTAACTAAATGCACTCCGTTTCCGGTCAATGCATTTAAAT
>JBLHGY010000166.1:0-4219 GCA_047616665.1 Polaribacter sp. | reverse complement strand
AGATGATATTACAGATATGAAATTATCATTAAAATTATTTCCTAACCCATCGGTTAATTTTATTAAAATATCAGGTTTATCTGAGAAAGCAAACTATATCATATATAATTTGTTAGGCAAAGAGATCGCTAAAGGAAAGGTTTTAAATGAAGAAAACATATTCATTCAAGGTTTAAGTAACGGAACGTATTTTATAAAAATTAAAAACGCAAAAGCCCTTAAGTTCATGAAAATGTAGGTTTCTATCTAATTTAAGAATCTACAAAAAAGCAAAAGCGTTTGGTATCCTACCAAACGCTTTTTTATTTTGTAAAAAATAAACTCTAAGTTGTTTAACAACACCTAATGTGTCAATTTAGAAACCCAAACTACAATTAGTTTTAAAAGTAGTTATTTATGACGCTGAAGGAGTTTTTGAAAGTCTGTTTACTAAAACTCATGGCTAAGTTCTAAAAAGCATATTGTCTATAACGATATCTTTGAACTGCATCCAAGTTTGATTAGAAGCTAATGCAATACCCGCAAGTGTTGCCATTTTATTAGTTTTATTCTTTATTTTTCGAGTACCAAAAACCAGTTTAAATAATTTTGTAGGTATTTAGTTGCTACACCATTAAAGGATTCCATAAATTACCTCAATCTCATATCCATATTATTCACATTCTGAACATGATATATTTTATCAACTGTTTTCTGTCATTTTGATGCGTTGAATTTCTTGTGAATAATTGTATTATATTTTGCAAAGGCACCATAACTTCTATGACTGTCGCTGCAAAGCACTGTTGCTTTATCGAACTTCCCCTGATACACCTTATTTAGGTTTTTTTTACTAATTCATCCTGTTGTAATCACTTCAAAATCCTTATTTATAGAACGATCTCAGGTAGTAATTACCGCTACTTTCTCATTAGAAATAACTGCTTTACCAGCTTTTTCTCCTCGTTTCTTAGGTTTTCTTTCTAAAGTACGATTCCCTTTTTCTGAAATTGGAAAAAACAAATCATCACTCTCTACAATACCTTCAAACTCGGATACTGAAACGCTAGAGAATGAGGTTAATAATTTATGACGCCAATCAAATGAGGTCTGAATTGAGATTCCTGTTTCCTTTGCACTTTTTCTAATACTATAGCCCGATAGTAAACAATAAAGATACTTGTTAATCTTGTCTTTATTTTTTAAGGCAAACCAAAATTTCCCTATCGTTTCGCTAAAGTTTTTACCACAACCGTTACATAAATAGCGTTGTACTCCTTTTAATTTACCGTTTGCACGTATGCGCTCGCATTTACAATGAGGACAACTAACTGCTTTTCGTTCTTTATCTTCTTCTAAATGTGAACCCGATGTTGATAAAGACAGTAAAGTGTTTACAATATCTTGTTGGATAATTAAGCTACTGCTCAAAAAATAATCTCTGAAACCTGAGGGTATCATAAATAATCTTTCTTGCTAAGATGACACATATTTATCTTCGAACTTAGCCATTATCTTTTTTGACAGTTGTTTTTTTTTCTTTGATTAGAATGAATCATAAATATAAAAATCCCCTTAATTAAATCAATTAAGGGGATTTTTATATTTATGATTGTAAATCTACATTGCAACTAGATCACCAGCAATATCTTTAGATGGTAACTCTGACTTACCCATTAGAAATATATCTACTTGTCTTGCAGCTTCTCTACCTTCTGAAATAGCCCAAACTATTAGAGATTGTCCACGACGCATATCACCAGCTGTAAATATGTTGGAAACGTTTGTCTGATATTTTCCATAGGTTGCTTTGTAATTAGAACGAGCATCAGTGTTCAAACCTAACTTGTCTGCCAACGTACTTTCTGGTCCGGTAAAACCTAATGCTAGTAATGCTAAATCACAGGGCCATGTTTTTTCAGTACCTGCAATTTCAATTAATTGTGGTTTTTCTCCTAGAACCATTTTCCATTCTACATTTACGGTCTTTAGAGCTATTAATTTTCCATTAGTATCTTTTACAAATTCTTTTGTATTAATTAACCAGTTACGATCTGCTCCTTCTTTGTGAGAAGAGGATGTTTTTAATTGTAAGGGCCAAAATGGCCAAGGTGTTTTCGCCGAACGATGGCCTGGAGGCTTTGGCATAATTTCAAAATTAACTACCGACTTTGCACCATGCCTATTAGATGTACCTATACAGTCTGATCCTGTATCTCCACCTCCAATCACAATTACATCTTTATCAGTGGCCATTATCTGATCTTTTACTTCTTTGCCAAATAGTGCTTTTGTTTGCTGAGTTAAGAAATCCATAGCTTGTACAACACCTTCTGCTTCTATACCTTTGGTAGGTAAACTACGTTTTTCTGTTGAACCACCACACAAAACAATGGAGTCAAAGGATTTTAAATCTTTCACATCGTAATTTACGCCTACATTGATATTTGTTTTAAATATAATTCCTTCAGCTTCTAAGATTGCGATTCTTCTATCAATTATACCTTTCTCCATTTTAAAGTTTGGGATTCCATAACGTAACAGTCCACCAACTGCATCATCTCGTTCAAAAACGGTAACTAAGTGCCCAGCTCTATTTAATTGCTGTGCAGCAGCTAAACCGGCAGGTCCAGAACCAATGACAGCTATGGTTTTATCTGTTCTCGATTTTGGTGGTTGGGGTTTTATCCATCCTTCTTTAAATGCTCTTTCTACTATATTTTTTTCAATATTTTCAATGGAAACAGGGTCTTCAATAATACCTAATACACATGCTTGTTCACATGGAGCAGGGCATAAGCGGCCTGTAAATTCTGGAAAATTGTTAGTTGAATGCAATATCCATGATGCTTTTTTCCATTCTCCTTGATGCACCATATGGTTAAAATCGGGAATTAGATTTCCTAATGGACATCCACTGTGGCAGAACGGAATACCGCAATCCATGCAGCGAGAACCTTGTTTCGAAAGGTCTTTTTCTGACAGAGGTATGGTAAATTCTTTGTAGTTTTTTACACGGTCTTTTACAGAGGTGTAAGTTTCATCTTGTCTTTCGAACTCTTTAAATCCTGTTATTTTTCCCATGACATTATGCTATTGTTAATTCTTCGAACATTGGTTCTTCTGTTTCTAAACGTAATAAAGCTTTTTTGTATTCTGTTGGCATTACTTTTATAAAGTTTTTTAAACTTGTATCCCAATCTGCTAATAGTTCAGCGCCTTTTTTACTATCCGTATATAAAACATGTTTTGCTAGATTTGCTTTTAAATCTGCTGCATCTTCTGCACAAATTTTCTCAAATTCTATGGTTTCTGTATTGCAAAGACCATTTACAAATTTATTTTCTGGATCGTATACATACGCAATACCACCGCTCATTCCTGCCGCAAAGTTTCTACCAGTTTTACCTATAACAATTACTTTACCACCGGTCATGTATTCACAACAGTGATCTCCAACACCTTCTACTACTGCGGTTGCACCAGAATTACGAACAGCAAAACGTTCACCTGCAATTCCGTTTATATATGCTTGCCCGTCTACCGCTCCAAACATGCAAACGTTCCCTACAATTATATTGTTTTCAGCTAAGAAATCTGCTTTGGCTGGTTTCTTAATAATTAATTTTGCCCCTGATAAACCTTTTCCTAAATAATCATTCGTATTTCCTTCTAAAATAAACGTCAGTCCAAATGCTCCGAATGCTCCAAAACTTTGTCCTGCAGAACCAGTAAAATTAATATTTAATGTATCTTCAGGTAAGCCTAAATGGCCATATATTTTTGAAATTTCATTACTTACGATTGCACCAACAGTTCTATTTGTGTTTTTGATGGGATATGCAAGATTCATTTTTTCTTTTCTATATAAAGCTCTATGAGAGTCTTTCAATATCGTAAAATCTAAAACTTCTTCTAAATTATGGTCTTGTTGTTCTGTATTTCGAACCGTCATTTTTCTATAAGCTTCTGGTCTGTATAAAATACTAGATAAATCTAAACCTTTTGCTTTGTAATGTTTTACTGCTTTATTAGAGTTGATTTTATGTGTTTGACCCACCATTTCCTCTAATGTTCTAAAACCTAGTTGCGCCATGATTGCTCTTAACTCTTCAGCAACATAGAAGAAGAAATTAATAACATGTTCTGGGGTACCTTTAAAATTTTTACGCAGCTCTTTATCTTGAGTAGCGATACCAACCGGACACGTATTCAAATGACATTTACGCATCATAATACA
>JBLHGY010000165.1:0-4238 GCA_047616665.1 Polaribacter sp. | reverse complement strand
TGTGCATCATTACCACATAATTCTTCAATCATTCTTAAAGATAATGGGCCGTGTTCATCACCATCCAATTCAATATGCCTCTTTAAATAGTAATTAAAACTATCATAAGATTTATTGTTTTCAAGCGCAGCTTTGTCAATAATACTTATAAACATATCTGGAATTACATCTTCTCTACCAAAGGTAAAGGAAGCAGCAATTAAATGTGTTTTATCTGTTTTTATAATATCAAACGTAAAGCTTAAAAACTCTTTTACTGCATTTGGTACTTCTAAACTTTCTAATGCTTTTCCCACAGAAATATTGGATTGTAAAGTTTCCAAAAAATTATTCATTTTTCTTGGATCTGCCTGCACTTCAGCCATTGCATCTAAATACATTTCATAATGACTTTTAACCACGCCGTGTGCATCATGGTCACTTTCTTCAGCTACGACAATCTCATTAATAAAACGTGCTAATTCTGCATTCTTAACAGGCATCCAAGGGATTGAAACACATGTTAGATTAATCTGTATTGCTTTTAAAAGCGACATAAAATCCCACACAGCAAAAACATGCAGCGACATAAATGTCTGTACATCTTCTAAAGTATTGAGTCTCTTATATAGAGAATGATTTTTTAATTGATTTCTTAAGTCTGTTAACTCCTTTTCAATGTGAACTATATTACTATTCATCTTTCTTTATGCTTCTAAATATTTTGTATAAATCTCTAAATCTTTGTCTCCTCTACCTGATAAATTCACAACAACAACCTGATCTTTTCTAAACGTAATTTTATCTAAAACGGCCAAAGCGTGCGCGGTTTCTAAAGCTGGAATAATTCCTTCTATCCTTGTCAATTCAAAAGCGGCATCTAAGGCTTCTTGATCTGTAGCACTCATAAATTTTGCTCTACCACTTTCATATAAAAAAGCGTGTAAAGGCCCAACTCCTGGATAATCTAAACCAGCAGATATCGAATATGGTTCTACAATTTGCCCGTATTCATCTTGCATTAAAATAGTTTTACTTCCATGAATAATACCTACTTGCCCCAATTGTGAAGTCGCAGCACTTTCTCCAGAATGTACGCCCAGACCTGCAGCTTCTACAGCAATTAACTCTACTTCTTCATCATCTAAATAGTGATAAAAAGCACCGGCAGCATTCGAACCACCACCAACACAGGCAATAATTGTATCTGGATTTTCTTTTCCTGTCTTCTCTTTTAATTGCCATTTCATTTCTTCTGAAATAATAGCTTGTAAACGCGCTACCATATCTGGGTGTGGTGCAGGACCAACAACAGAACCAATTAAATAAAACGTTTCTGGATGCTGAATCCAATAACGAATTGCTTCGTTTGTTGCATCTTTTAGTGTTTTAGAACCACTGGTTGCAGGCACTACTTTTGCTCCTAACATTTTCATCCTAGTAACATTTGGTGCCTGACGTACGATGTCTTTTTCGCCCATAAAAACGGTGCATTCTAATCCCATTAATGCGCAAACTGTAGCAGTTGCAACACCGTGCTGCCCAGCACCTGTTTCAGCAATAATCTTCGTTTTACCTAACTTCTTTGCAATTAAAATCTGACCAACCGTATTGTTAATTTTATGCGCACCGGTATGACATAGATCTTCACGTTTTAAATACACATGAGCACCATATTTTTCTGACAATCTTTTTGCCAAATACAAAGGTGTGGGTCTACCAACATACTCTTTTAAAAGTTCTTTATATTCCGTTTGAAATTCTGAAGATTCGATAATCTGAATGTAATTATCTGCTAATTCTTGCACATTTGGATGCAACAATTCTGGAATAAACGCACCTCCAAATTGTCCGAAATATCCGTTTTTGTCTGGGTGAAATTTTGATTTCATATCTTTATTTTGTGTAATCATATGCTTGTTAATTCGTTGCAATATTTCAACAATTAAACCTTTAAATCTTGTATAAACTTCTTTAATTCTTCTGTTTTCTTCCTTCCTGGTATACTTTCAAATTTACTATTTACATCTAATGCATGCAGTGGTAATTCTGAATTAATTATTTCATGAATTCCTTCAACATCCTCTAGACCAATTCCTCCACTTAAAAAGAAAGGTTTTTCAAATGGATAATTCTCTAATACTTTCCAATCAAACTTCGTTCCGTTCCCTCCTCTTTCTTCTCCTTTCGTATCGAATAAAAAGAAATCCACAAGGTCTATATATGGTTTTAAAACATCAAAATCAAATGCATCTTTAATTCCGAAAACCTTGATAATTTCAACATTATTGTCAGAGATGAAGTGTTGATTTTTTTTCTTTTTTATGTGCTTATTCTCTCCGATAAATAAAGCCCTTCGCGCTTCTAATTGATTTTGCAATGTTAACACATAGGCTGCAGATTCATCGCCATGCAATTGAATCGCTTCTAAGCGATATTCTTCAACCATAGAAATTACAATCTCAAGCATTTCATTCACAAAAACACCTGTCTTTTTAATTGACTTTGGAAGTTCTGGAATGATTCCTTCAAAATTTCTTTTCGATTTTTCGTAGAAAATAAAACCCAAATAATCTGGCTGCAATGCTGCAACTTGTTGGATGTTTTCTACGTATTTCATTCCGCAAACCTTTAGTTTCATAACTATCTTATTTGACTAATAAATTCTAGACAAGCCTCACCAGGGTTCTCTTTATTCATAAAGGTTTCTCCTATTAAAAACCCTTGAAAACCATATTCTTTTAAACCCATAATAATTTTTGGATCTGAAATTCCACTTTCAGAAATCTTTAAACTACTGTCAGGAATCTGATTTGATAATTTAATAGAATTCTCTAAATCAACTTCAAAAGTATTTAAATTTCGATTGTTAATTCCAATGATTTTATTATCTAAATCATTAATTTTATCTAAGTCTTCTTGTGTATGCACTTCATACAGCACTTCCAATCCTAAATCTGTTGCTAAGTTTCCGTAGTTTTTTAATTCTTCAGAAGTTAAACAAGCAGCAATTAATAATATCACATCTGCACCAATGGCTTTTGCCTCTACAATTTGAAATCCGTCTACAATGAAATCTTTTCTTAAGATTGGTTTTTGTTGATTGATAACTCTTGCTTCCATCAAATCTGCCATCGATCCTCCAAAAAAGGAAGTATCTGTTAAAATTGATTGTGCAGCAACATTAGCGTCTAAATATCCGTTAGTTACATCTGCAATCGTTGCAGTATCATTAATTATTCCTTTAGACGGAGATTGGCGCTTGAACTCGGCAATAATACCTGTTGAACCAACTTCTAATAAAGATTTTTTTAATGAGAAAACTTCTCTTCCAAAATTTGGACTTTCAACTAATTTCTTAATATGCACCTCTGCCTTAATCTTAGCAATTTCTGTCTTCTTAAACGCTATTATTTTATCTAAAATGGTCATTTTATGACTTTTTATTATTAATTATTTTATTTCTATGCTTTAAAAAAAAGTAAACGATGATTCCTACAATGAGTCCTATTACCGTATCTCTTAGAATATTTGTTGTTTGAATACCAACTGCGGCTCCCATTAATAAAAAGGCAGGTATAATTGAGATTAAACTATTTTTCTTTTTTTCCATTTTAAATACTCAGTAATTTCTCTAATGTTTGTTTTGCTTTCAGACCAAAAAGTGAATCTTTAGCTTCACTAAAAGCAGTTTCGAAACTCTTTGTTTCATCTACAATTTTTAAAGCGAAAGCGGCATTTGTTAGCACAACATTATTTTGAGCTTCCGTTCCGTTTCCTTCTAAAATAGACTTGAAAATCTTAGCGGCGTCTGCCACAGAGTTCCCTCCAAATATTTCTGATTGCTGAATTCTCTTTTGACCTAAATCTTCTGGGTTTATAATTTGTTCTCCTTTTTTAGTGAAAAATTTAAATCCGCTTGTTAACGAAATTTCATCATAACCATCTAAAGCATGCACAATACCGTAATTGACACTTTCTTCTTGCAAAATATAATTATACAAACGTGCAATTTCTAAATTAAAAGTTCCAAGCATATGATTCTTAGGAGAACTTGGGTTTACCAAAGGACCAAGCATGTTAAAGAACGTTTTTAACGCCAATGCTTTTCTCGTTGGACCAACCGCTTTCATTGCCGGATGAAATTTTGGTGCATGTAAAAAACAAATATTTGCTTTCTCTAAATGTTCTCTCAATACACTTTCATCATTTGTGAAATTATATCCAAAACTTTCTAACATATCTGAAGAACCAGATTG
>JBLHGY010000164.1:0-4242 GCA_047616665.1 Polaribacter sp. | reverse complement strand
GCACCTTCTTTAATAAACATTGGCATACTATCTAAATCTGCATCTACCCACATTTCTTTACCTCCTTCAACCAGTTCATCTGTCCAGAAATTATACCATTTACCACGAGGAATGTACATTCGTCTTCCTTTAGCATTTGGTTCTTGTATTGGACAAACCAAAATTTGTTCTCCATAAACAAATTCATCACTTCGATAATGTGTAGCGATGTCTTCTTGATCGTATAAAACTAAAGATTTTAATATGGGAGTACCGTCATTTATATACTTCCAAAAAGAAGTATATAAGTAGGGTAAAAGTTGGTATCGTAATTCTACGAATTTTCTTACAATATCTGTAATTTCTTCACCAAAAACCCAAGGTTCTTGCGCTCCATGATCTCCAGATGAATGTACCCTACAAAAGGCATGAAATACACCCAATTGAATCCAACGAGCAAATAATTCTCCTTGTGGCTGTTCTGCAAAACCACCAATATCAGAACCTGCAAAAGAGAAACCAGACATTGCCATTCTTTGTGCTTGGTTGTTTGCTATTGCTAAATGCTCCCAAGTTGCTACGTTGTCTCCCATCCAAGTAGAAGTATAACGTTGTGCACCAGAATAAGCAGATCTTGTAATTACAAAGGGCCTTTTCGGATATGCATATTTCTTTAAACCGTGGTAGGTGGCGCGTGCCATTTGTGTTCCGTAAATATTATGTGCTTTTCTATGTGAACACGGATTTCCATCATAATCATGACGCACATCGTCTGGAAAAGATTTGTTAGGAACGTCCATTACAGCAGGTTCGTTCATATCATTCCAAACACCTTTTACTCCAATATCTTCAATTAATTCTTTAAACAAGCCAGACCACCATTCTCTAACTTCTGGTTTCGTATAGTCAGGAAAATAACATTCTCCTGGCCAAACCTTCCCTTTCATATAAGGGCCATCTGCACGTTTACAGAAATAATCTTTGTCTAAAGCTTCTTTAAAAACATCATATTCTAGATCTATTTTAATTCCTGGATCTATAATAACAACAGTTTTAAAACCGTCGTCTTCTAGTTCTTTAACCATGCGTTTTGGATCTGGAAAGTGATTCTTATCCCAAGTAAAACAACGGAAACCATCCATATAATCGATGTCTAAATAAATAGCATCACAGGGAATTTTTAGGTCTCTAAACGTGTTGGTAACCTCTTTAACGTTGGCCTCTGGATAATAAGACCATTTACACTGATGAAAACCCAAAGCCCACAGCGGAGGCAAAGCGTGCGGTTTACCTGTTAAATCTGTATAATTTTTAACAACATCTTCCATTTGTGGTCCATAAATGAAGTAATAATTCATTTCACCACCCTGTGCCCAAAAACTAGTTATATTTCTTCTTTCTTGAGCAAAATCAAAAGAAGTTTTAAAAGTGTTGTCAAAGAAAATACCGTACGCTTTATTGTCTTGTATTGCAGTATAAAAAGGAATTGCTTTGTATATAGGATCTGTATTCTTACCAAAAGCATAAGAGTCCGTTGCCCAGTTTTCGAAACGTTTCCCTTTCAAATTTACATCTACAGGCTTGTCTCCAAGACCATAAAAACTCTCTGATTTCTGACAAGTTTTACTCATTTTCACAATATCACCACCATGCTGGTAACATTCTTCCCAGTGAAAACCAATTTCGTCTTCATTAATTAATTTATTGTCAATAGCATCAAATAAACTTACTTGCAAACTTTGTTTTTCTACTTTACAAATTAACTTAGAGGTTGTTATACTATAATGTGTTTCGTCTTCTGTGACATCTAAAAAGCTATACCCTCTGCTTGCATGTATCGTAACACCGTAAGAAAAATCATTTTCAAATTTACCGGTAGTACTATATCTAAAACGGATAACACTATCTCTAACCACAGTTACCTGAAGAGCAACGCCATTTTTTGTAGAAAAATGTAAAGTATCTACGTCTTTCTTGTAATTTATTATTTTTGAAGGAAATAAATTCCCTTTTTGTTCTAGTTCTGTGTTAACAATCATTTTTTTGGTTGTGTATTATCATGTGCAAAAATCGCAAAAATTGAACAATAAAATTGTTTAAAATTCTTTTTTTACGATAACGTATTCGTCTATCCTAAACCTAAAAACAGTATTTATTTGATTAAATAATAGTCGAATATGAGTTTTTACACAAAAGGGTTAGGAGGTTTTAAAGTCTTAAAAAGGGTCTCTTTTATTATGAAGTTTAAATAATAAGTTCTCTTTTTTCATCAAAACAATAGTCTAAAGAAAAAAGAGAACTGTATTTAAGTTATTTATATTTAAACGCTACCATACCTAATGGCGGTAGTTCTAATACTACTGAATTTTCTCTGTTGTTCCATGTCTTTCTATCAGAAGTAAGTTTTGTGTTTGTAAAATTTCCGGTACCATTGTATTTTGAAGCATCACTATTAAAAATTTCTTTTAAAGTTCCTTTTTTGGGCAACCCAATTCTATAATTCTTTTGAGGTGTTTGCGTTAAGTTTAAGACAATAACTAGATGCTCTTTTTCTAAATCTCCTTTTCTTATATAGCTAATAATAGAGTTCTCATGATCACCATGGTCTATCCATTCAAAACCTTCAGGCGAGAATTGTTTTTCATGCAATGCAGTTTCCTCTTTATATAACTTGTTTAAATCTTTTACGATATCTTGTGCTCCTTTATGCACATCATATTCTAATAGATGCCAGTCTAAACTTTGTTGAAAATTCCATTCTGAGGTTTGTCCAAATTCTGAACCTTGAAACAATAATTTTGTTCCAGGATGTGTATACATAAAACTATATAACAAACGTAAATTTGCAAATTTTTGCCATTCATCTCCTGGCATTTTACTTAAAATAGATTTTTTACCATATACTACTTCATCATGAGACAACGGTAGCATAAAATTTTCTGTAAAAGCATAATTTAAACTAAATGTTAAATCATTTTGGTGGTGTTTTCTATAGACAGTATCTTTTGCAAAGTAATCTAGAGAGTCATGCATCCAACCCATCATCCATTTCATTCCAAACCCTAATCCTCCAGAAAAAACTGGACTAGATACTTTCGGAAAAGAAGTAGATTCTTCTGCTATGGTCTGAACATCTGGAAAATTTTCATAGACAGCAATATTCATTTCTTTTAGAAAAGCAATCGCATCTAAATTTTCTCTACCTCCAAACTCATTTGGTTCCCATTCGCCATCTTCTCTAGAATAATCTAAAAATAACATAGAGGCAACGGCGTCTACTCTTAAACCATCTGCATGGTATTGTTCTAACCAAAAAATAGCGTTACTAATTAAAAACGATTTTACTTCGTTTCTACCATAATTAAAAATAAGGCTTTTCCAATCTTGATGATACCCTTTTTTAGGGTCTGGATGCTCATATAAACTAGATCCATCAAAATTACCCAAGCCGTGCGCATCTGAAGGGAAGTGAGAGGGTACCCAATCTAATAGCACGCCAATTCCTCTTTCGTGAAACTTATCTACTAAAAACTTAAATTCATCTGGGTAGCCAAATCTAGAAGTAGGAGCGAAGTAACCTGTTAATTGATACCCCCAACTTGGGTCATACGGAAACTCCATTATTGGCATTAATTCTACATGTGTAAAATTCATTTCTGCAACATAATCTACAAGTTCATCAGCCAATTCGGTGTAACTCATAAACCTGTTTTCTGCTACTTTTTGTTTCCAAGAGCCTAAATGAACTTCATAAACGGAATATGGAGCGTTTAAAGCATTGTGCTTTTTACGTGCTTTCATCCATTTTTTATCCTTCCAAGAATAGTTATCCTCCCAAACTATAGAAGCTGTTTTTGGCGGATGTTCGCACCTACGTGCATAAGGATCTGCTTTTTCTGTAACAGTATCTGTACTTTTTATTTTGTATTTATAGGTATTTCCTTTTCCTGCATACGGAATAAAACCTTCCCAAATACCACTAGAATCCCATCTTACATTAAGTGGATGTTCTTGGTCATTCCAATAATTAAAATCTCCAATTACAGAAACTTCTTTTGCATTAGGCGCCCAAACTGCAAAATAAGTACCTTCTATGCCGTCTTTTGTGATGATATGAGAACCAAATTTTTCATACAATTTATAATGTTTACCGCCCTTAAATAGGCTAATATCGAAATCTGAGAATAAACTATGCGCTATAACTTTAGACATGTAATGGTTTTAAATTTAGATATTTTTAAATTACAGTTCCTTTAGGAATTA
>JBLHGY010000163.1:0-4284 GCA_047616665.1 Polaribacter sp. | reverse complement strand
ACTTTAACAAATAACGCAGATAAGAAACTAGACCAAATGTTTCAAGTTATAAATGACGAAGGAAAAGGAGCTATTCTTTTTGTGAATCAACAAAATCACTCTCAAAATTTAATTACCAGATTAAAGATCTTAAAAGAAAATCAAGAAGTTGGAAAAATAAAAGCTCCAGACATTAAACTAGATAACAGAGATTTTGGTATTGGTGCTCAAATTTTACACGATTTAAATATCAGTAAATTAAAATTAATAACAAACTCTAAGCAAACAAAAAGAGTTGGTATGATTGGGTATGGTTTAGAAATTGTAGATTATATAACGTATTAATTTATTCGTTAAAAAATTAAATTATAACCTCTATTCCGCTTTGTAGCTCAACAGGCTCTTGGTTTTGCAGAAATAATCTTGCAGTGTGTTCTCCTTGAAGTATAATTTTATTATTTTCAATAGAAAGCCAGCTGCCTTCTCGCAGCCCCAAAACTGGGGTTTCATTAAAAACGTGAAACTCTTTAATTCTCGTCTCTCTAGATTCTCCCATATGTGTAGAACCTTTCTCGGGATCTAAATAATGTGCGTTTATATTAAAAGAGAAGCACCCTAAAGTTTTAAAACTTGGCGGATACACAATTGGCATATCATTGGTGTTTTTCATATCAACACCGCAAATATTGCTTCCAGCACTTGTACCCAAATATGGAATACCCCTTTCAATTGATAATTTCAAATTATTTAAAAGATCATACGTATAGAGTTGGTTAACTAACTCAAAGGTATTTCCTCCACCAGTAAATAGTGCCTCTGCATTTAGAATTGCTTCTTTCGGGTTTTCATACTCATGAATTCCCTTTACATCCATATTTATTTTAGAAAATGCTTGCGCTACTATAGCCGTATAGGCATCATAACAAATGCCACCAGGCATTGCATACGGTATAAAGGTTACTGTATTTACATTCTTAAAATGTACCTGTAAAATAGGTAATAAATAATCTAAATATCCACTTCCAAAAACAGTTGAAGTACTTGCAATAATCATTTTTTTCATGGTTCAAAAATAAGAAAATTGTTTTATAAATGGCACTTTAACCATAAATTACAATACTATTAGTACAGTTTTAAGCACCTTATTCTATTATGATAGACACCACTCTTAAGATTAGTTTTTTCTTTCATAATTTAACATGTTTCTAAATTTATTAAAAAAAACCTAATTTATTTCCTCAAAAGATTCATCTCAAATAAAATTTGATCTGTAAAAAGAATGAATTTTAACAGTTATTTATTTGCTTTTTTCACTAACTTTAGACTTGCTAAATAAATATTTGTTGCTTATGAAAAGTTATCTAGTAATTAAAAAAACACTTGTTATATTTCTATTTTTATTTACTTTTAGTTCTTTCTCTCAAGAAAGAAGAGCATTGGTTGTTGGAAAAATAGTAGATACCTTAACGGTTATTAAAAATGCAAATATTATCAACTTAAAAACTAATCAAGGTACTTTTTCTTCTGATAATGGAGATTTCAGGATGTTTGTTAAAAAAGGAGATTCTTTAAGAATTTCTTCAATTCAGCATATTACAAAGTTTATCGTTATTAATAAAAACGATGTAAAAAATGCATCTATCAGTATAAAATTAAGAGAGAATACTGTAGTTTTAGATACCTTCGAATTGAAAAGGCATAACTTATTTGGCAGATTGGACGTCGATTCTAAAAATGCACCTACAAATAAAAAAGATTCTTTATTAAGAGATCGTATGGACTTCTCTAAAATAAACATGAATGTTGTTGCACCTGAAGACCATATAGATAAAATGAAACCACCTATAAATAATGTAGATCCTACAGCTAAATTTTCTGGCGCTGGTGCAAGTGTAGCTATGCCTTTTAAAGCTTCTGAACGTTTGTGGGCTTTAAGAAAAGAGTTGGCTAGAAAAAAGGCCTTTCCTTTTAAGATAATGTCAGAATTGGGAGAAAAATTCTTTTTTGAACAATTAAAAATTCCTGTAGAAAAGTACTTTCATTTTTTAGGGTATTGTAACTCCTTAGGTATTGAAGAATTGCATAAAGAAAAAAAAGTTTTAGAAATAATCAAAATTTTTCAATCTGAAAGTAAAACATACTTAGAAATTATAAAAAAAGAGTAATTTGGCGCAATAATTATTTTTATCATTTTATGAAATTCAAAAAATATTTTTTGCTTCTTTTAATCATACCGCTACTCTCCTTTTCGGCACATAAATATTATTTAAGTTTAACACAGATAAATTATAAAGAAGCATCAAAATCTGTACAAATAATTATCAATGTTTTTATGGATGATATTGAGACTGCTTTAAATAAAGATCATAGCATCGATTTGCAGCTTTCTACCAAAAAAGAGCTAAAAAATAATGATATTTATTTTGAAAACTATTTAAGAAATAAATTACAGTTTAAAATTAATAATACTTCAAGAGCGTTTAAATACTTAGGAAAGGAATATGAGGGCGATTTAGTATACTTTTATTTAGAAATAGAAAATGTATCTAAAGTTTCTTCCATTGAAGTTACCAATAAAATATTATTAAACCATTTTGACAAACAAGAGAATTTAATCAAGTCTAAGGTTGGTACTACTAATAAAAGTGTTTTACTATCTAAAGACTATTATAAAGAAACATTAACTTATTAAAGTTAATACTAATCAATTCAAATTTCAAATTATGAAAAAAATAGGGCTATTACTCTTTTCCATTGTATTTATAACGAGTGTAAATTTTGCACAAGATTCTAAAACAAAAGCGGGCCATACAAACCAAAATAAATTTAAACAATTAAAGGAGCTTTTACCAACACCCAATCTACAAAGAACTGCATCTGGTGCACCAGGTTTAAAATACACGCAGCAAAAAGTAGATTATACCATGGATATTGTTTTAGATGACGAGAATACTCGAATTTATGGAAATGAAACCATCACATATCATAATAATTCTGATGATACTTTGCCATATTTATGGGTACAATTAGACCAAAATATGAGAGCTGCAGATTCTAAAACTCCAGATATTCAATCTAGTAGTATTCCGAATAGTACTTCTGAAAAAAGATTTAATAAATCGTATATAGATGCTCCTTTTGATGGTGGCTTTAAAATTGAAAGCGTTCTAAATATGAATGACACCGATTTATCGCATACCATAAACCAAACAATGATGCGTATTAATTTAGCGCAGCCTTTGGCCTCTGGAGAAAAGTTTCAATTTAAAATAAAATGGTGGTATAATATTAACAACCATAGAACAGATGGCGGTAGATCTGGTTATGAGCACTTTGCTGCAGATGGAAATAACAACTATGTAATTGCACAGTTTTATCCAAGAATGTGTGTATATGATAATGTAGAAGGTTGGCAAAATGACCAATTTTGGGGTAGAAGTGAATTTGCTTTAGAGTTTGGAGATTTTACTGTAAATATTACAACACCAGAAGATCATATGCTAGGTGCAACAGGTATCTTAAAGAATGAAGGTGAAGTATTATCTAGAAAGGAATTAAAAAGATTGGAAAAGGCAAGAACAACTTTTGACAATCCTGTTTTAATTAGAACACAAGACGAAGCAGAAAAAATTGAAAAAAACAGCTCTAATAAAACAAAAACCTGGAAGTTTTATGCAGAAAATGTGCGCGATTACGCTTTTGCAACTTCAAGAAAATTTATTTTGGATGGGATGGCAGTAGACATTAATGGCAAAACAGTCATGGCTTATTCTTTATATTCTAAAGAAGCAAATCCGTTATACGGCGAACATTCTACAAGAGCAGTTGCACAAACTTTAAAAACTTATTCTAGATATACCTTCGATTATCCATATCACAAGGCAATTTCTGTAGATGGACAAATGGGTATGGAATATCCGCAAATTTGTTTTAATCCAGGAAGACCAGATGCAGATGGAACCTATTCCGATAAAATAAAATATAGAATGATTAAAGTTACCATTCATGAAGTTGGACATAACTTTTTTCCTATGATTGTAAATTCTGATGAAAGACAATGGACTTGGATGGACGAAGGTTTAAACTCTTATGTAGAAATGTTAGCAGAATTAGATTATGATAAAGACTTCCCTATTACTAGAGGATACCCTAAAAACATTGTAAAATATATGTCTGGCGATCAATCTACTATTGCGCCTATAATGTCTAAAGGAGACCATGTATATAGTTTTGGTAGCAATGCTTATGGAAAACCTGCAACCGCTTTGTGGATTTTAAGAGAAACCATCATGGGAAAAGAATTAT
>JBLHGY010000162.1:0-4330 GCA_047616665.1 Polaribacter sp. | reverse complement strand
AAATTATTTCAGAAGAAAATGAATCTTATAATGTAGAGCAAGCAGAAGACGGTTTGTTGGGAATTGAAATGATTATGAATAATGATTATGATTTGGTTTTATGCGATATTAAAATGCCAAAAATGGATGGTGTTGAGGTGTTAGAAAAAGCGAAGAAAATTAAACCAGAAATACCAATTGTTATGATTTCTGGGCACGGAGATTTAGATACAGCAGTAAATACAATGCGCTTGGGTGCTTTTGATTATATATCTAAGCCACCGGATTTAAACAGGCTTTTAAATACGGTAAGAAATGCATTAGATAAGAAAGTACTGATTGTAGAAAATAAACGTCTAAAAAATAAAGTAAGCAAAAGTTACCAGATGATTGGTGAAAGCAATGCTATTACTCATATTAAAGATATTATAGAAAAAGTAGCTGCTACAGACGCAAGAGTGTTAATTACTGGCCCAAACGGAACGGGAAAAGAATTAGTAGCGCATTGGTTGCATGAAAAATCAGATAGAGTAAAAGCGCCAATGATTGAAGTAAATTGTGCTGCAATTCCTTCAGAACTAATAGAAAGTGAGCTATTTGGTCATGTAAAAGGTTCTTTTACAGGAGCAAATAAAGACAGAGCAGGTAAGTTTGAAGCTGCAAATGGGGGTACTATTTTTTTAGATGAAATTGGAGACATGAGTTTATCTGCACAAGCAAAAGTATTACGTGCTTTGCAAGAAAGTAAAATTTCTAGAGTTGGTTCAGATAAAGATATAAAGGTAAATGTTAGAATTGTTGCTGCTACAAATAAAAATTTAAAAGAAGAAATTTCTGAAGGTAGGTTTAGAGAAGATTTATACCATAGATTAGCCGTAATTTTAATTAAAGTACCTGCATTAAATGATAGAAGAGAAGACATTCCTCTATTAATAAGTTTTTTCGCCAATAAAATAGCTAAGGAACAAGGAATGCCAGAAAAAACATTTTCTTCACAAGCGATTACTTTATTGCAAGCATACGATTGGACTGGTAACATACGCGAGTTAAGAAATGTTGTGGAACGTTTAATAATTCTTGGAGAAAAAGAAGTTTCTGTAAATGATATAAAATTATTCGCTAGTAAGTAAATTTACACTTGCAACTGATACCGAATTATACTATTTAAAAAAGGGAATCAAATTAATTTGATTCCCTTTTTTTTATAAAATTTAGGCTGTATTACTTTTTAATATCAAATAATCCTAGGTGCATCACCTTTGTCCAGGCAATTACAAAATCATTAACAAAGCGTTCTTTTGCATCATCTGCAGCATACACTTCTGCAATAGCTCTTAGTTCTGTGTTTGATCCAAAAATTAAATCTGCTCTTGTTCCTCTAAATTTAATAACACCTGTTCTTCTATCCGATCCCTCAAATAAAGTATCGTCATTAGAAGTTGCTTTCCAAGTGGTACTAAAATCTAAAATATTTACCAAGAAATCATTCGAAAGGGTGCCAACAGTATCTGTGAATACTCCATATTTAGAAGCATCATAATTGGTCCCTAAAGCTCTCATTCCAGCGACTAAAACAGTCATTTCTGGAATGCTAAGCGTTAATAATTGTGCTTTGTCAATCAATAATTCTTCCGCTGCTAGATTTAAATCTTTCTTAATAAAATTTCTAAATCCGTCTGCTTTCGGTTCTAAATAACCAAAAGAAGCAACATCAGTTTGTTCTTGAGAAGCATCTCCTCTTCCAGAGGTAAAAGGAACAGCAATAGCATACCCTGAATTTTTTACTGCTTTTTCAACAGCTACAGTTCCACCTAAAACAATTAAATCTGCCATAGAAACGCTGCCTTTGAAATCTTTTTGAATAGTTTCTAATACAGTAAGCACTTTATTTAGTTCATACGGATTGTTTACTGCCCAACTTTTTTGGGGTTCTAAACGAATTCTTCCACCATTTGCGCCACCTCGCATGTCTGAACCTCTGTATGTTGATGCAGATGCCCAAGCAGTAGTTGCTAATTGAGAAATTGATAAATTGGTGTTTGAAATAGCCTCTTTTAATTTTTTAATTTCTGAATTAGAAAGTTTTGTTCCTTGAGGAATTGGATCTTGCCAAAGCAATTCTTCTTGTGGAACTTCTATACCTAAATAACGAGAAATTGGCCCCATATCTCTGTGGGTTAATTTATACCACGCTCTTGCAAAAGCATCTTCAAAAGCTTTGTGGTCTTTATGAAAACGTTTAGAAATTTCTAAATATTTAGGATCTACTTTTAAAGCGATATCCGCAGTAGTCATCATTAAATCTTGTGTATTCTTAGCATCACCGGCTTTTGGTGCTTTTTTCGCATTTGACGCTGCTGTAGGTTTCCATTGATGCGCACCTGCGGGGCTCTTGGTTAATTCCCAATCATAATTTAATAAAACATCAAAATAATCATGATCCCAAGTTATTGGATTGGGTGTCCAAGCGCCTTCTATTCCGCTTGTAATCGTATCATCTAAAACACCAGACTTGTAGGTGTTTTTCCAACCAGTGCTCATTTCTTCTATTGGAGCTCCATGTGGTGAAGGCCCAACATAGGTGTCTGGATTAGCAGCACCATGTGCTTTACCAAATGTATGTCCGCCAGCAACAAGAGCTACCGTTTCTTCATCATTCATTGCCATTCTGCCAAAGGTTTCTCTTACGTCTTTAGCAGAACCCATTGGGTCTGGATTTCCGTTCGGTCCTTCAGGATTTACATAAATCCAACCCATCATTACAGCTCCAAGCGGATCTTCTAACTCACCCTCTTTATAACGTTCTTCATTTTCTCCCATAACGGTTTCAGAACCCCAATATATATCTTGTTCTGGTTCCCAAACATCTTCTCGTCCACCTGCAAAACCAAAAGTTTCAAATCCCATAGATTCCATGGCGGAGTTCCCTGCAAGAATCATTAAATCTGCCCAAGATAATTTATTTCCATACTTCTTTTTAATTGGCCAAAGTAATAAACGTGCTTTGTCTAAATTGCCATTATCTGGCCAACTATTTATTGGCGCAAAACGCTGTGAACCAGAACGTGCACCACCACGCCCATCTCCAACTCTGTAAGTACCAGCGCTATGCCATGCCATACGAACCATAAAAGGACCATAACTCCCATAATCTGCTGGCCACCAATCTTGTGAATCAGTCATAAAATGGTTTACATCTTTTTTCAATTCTGCATAATCAATGCTATTAAAAGCGGTTGCATAATCAAAATCTTTAGCCATTGGGTTTGACGCTTCTCCGTTTTGACGCAGAATGTTTAATTTTAACTCATTTGGCCAAAAATCCCGAACAGAAGTTCCGCTTCCAGCTGTTTGTTTTTGTGTACCACCCATAAATGGGCATTGGTCAATATTACCGTCGTTATTATTCATTTTTTTGACTATTTTAAAGATTGATTTACCCAAACTTACAATAAAATTTTGAATAATTTTTATCTATATTTTTTATTTAATTATAGTTAAAAACTATAAACTTTAATCTGCGAGTTTGCTTATTTATCAAAATATAATTGAATTCTATTGCAAGTTATGAACACTATAAGTAAAGCTGATATATATATAAATAGTTAACATTAAATTTTTTAGTTACAAGATGTACTAGGGTGTTATATTTGCAACTTGAAAACAAATAATAATAGTATAAATAATTTTTAAAGTATGGCAACATTAGTAGGTAAGAAATTTCCAGATTTAAACGTAGACTCAATGAATGAAATGGGTGATACTTTTAAATTAAATGTATTAGAAGAAGCAGTAAATAACAAAAAGAAAGTATTATTATTTTGGTATCCAAAAGATTTTACATTTGTTTGTCCTACAGAATTGCATGCTTTTCAAGCTGCATTAGGAGAATTCGAAAAAAGAAATACAATTGTAATTGGTGCTTCTTGTGACACCCCTGAGGTTCATTTTGCGTGGTTAAGTACTTCTAAGGATAATGGTGGAATTGAAGGTGTAACATACCCGATTTTAGCAGACAGCAATAGAAATTTATCATCAATCTTGGGGATTTTAGATATCACCAATGAAACTTTTGATGAAGCTTCACAAACAATTCAAGTAGAGGGAGATAACGTAACGTACAGAGCAACCTATTTAATTGACGAAGAAGGAACCGTTTTTCATGAAGGAGTAAATCATATGCCAGTTGGTCGAAATGTAAACGAGTTTTTACGTTTAGTTGACGCGTATGCGCATGTTCAAAAAAATGGTGAAGTTTGTCCTGCAAACTGGGAAGAAGGAAAAACAGCAATGGCGCCAAATGCAAAAGGAACTGCTGAATATTTAGCTGCTCACTTAAACTAATTATCAA
>JBLHGY010000161.1:0-4334 GCA_047616665.1 Polaribacter sp. | reverse complement strand
TAAAATTAGAATTTAATATAGAAAATATGTTCAATAAATCTTACAGAGAACATTTAAATAGATTACGATATTTTAGTAATGATTTAGGAAGAAACTATAACCTAAAACTTAAAATAAATTATTAAACAAACAATTATGAAAATTACAAATACAATTAAAATTACAAAATTATTAGCAATATTATTTATCTCTGTATGCACCTTTACAGCTTGTTCTGATGATGATGATGACCACGATCACGATAGTGAAGAAGAATTAATTACAACTGTAAATTATACGTTAACAAACGGTAGTGATGTAGTTACTTTAAAATTCAGTGATCCTGATGGTGATGGTCCAATTGAACCGGTATACGACATTGTAGGTGATTTAACTGCTAATAGTACCTATACAGGTATGATAGAATTACTAAATGAAACAGAATCTCCGGCAGAGGATATTACTGAAGAAGTAAAAGAGGAAGCAGATGAACATGAGTTTTTCTATACTTCTGATGTGTCTGGATTATCAATTACTAAAACTGATACGGATGGTAATGGTAATCCTTTAGGCGTTGAAACTTCTTTAACAACTGTTGGTGCAGGTTCAGGAACATTAACTATTGTCTTAAAGCATGAACCTACAAAGCCGAATGATGGATCATCTAGCAGTGCTGGAGGAAGTACAGATGTAGAAATAACTTTTGATGTTACTATTAATTAAAAAAAGGTGTTTCTAAAAACAATAAAAGCATTGTATCATAATAGATACAATGCTTTTTAATTTAACAAATTTTATAATTAAAAAGTAGTTAAAAAAAGCATTCCTTAATTGCAATGCTTTTTTTACTTTTGTCTCCTAATTATAATGTGCTGTTTTATATCTTTTTATAAGTCATAGAATGCCCACTATTAAAAGCATTTCATGTCTAAATTACCAAAAGAACATCAATTTATAGACTTATCAGATTACGGTAGACCAATTGCAAGAGTTATTGCAAATTCATTAAAATCAACAAAATTTACACCAGTAGACGTGACTATAGCCTTTGTTATTTCGGGTTTAATTGGTGTCTATTGTATTATTGAAGGGTGTTATTGGACAGCTGCATTCTTCTTAATTTTAAAATCCATTTTAGATGCCGCAGATGGTGAACTAGCAAGAGTAAAAGAAACACCCTCTTATACCGGTAGATTTTTAGACTCTGTTTCAGATATTATCTTAAACTTTATCATTTTAGCTACTATTGGATATTTAACGAACACCCATTTTGGGTATATATTTCTAGCCTTTTTCGGAATTCAATTGCAAGGAACTTTATACAATTACTATTATGTAATTCTTAGAAATCGTTTTGCAGGCGATACTACAAGTAGGGTTTTTGAAGATAAAACACCAATTGCATTGCCTGGAGAAAAACAAAAAAATGTTACTTTTCTCTTTTCTTTATACAAAGTATTATACGGAGTTTTTGATGAAATAATTTATGCTTTAGATAAAAAAGCACCAGAAGGAAAATTTCTTCCTAACTGGCTAATGACGTTAATTTCTACTTTTGGTTTAGGTTTTCAATTACTAATTATAAGTGTGCTCTTAGTTTTAAATTTGAAAGAATTTATCATTCCATTTTTTATTGGTAACTCTATATTCGTTTTTATCTTTATAGGTATTCGAAAAATATTTTATTAATGCACATGTTCTGTGCTTTTTAAACTACTTAAGACCACCAATGAGGCAACAAAGAACAGCCCCAAAGAAAGCACACTCCATTGCATAGAACCAGTTAAATAAATTAATAATCCAAATACAAAGGTTCCTAATACAATAGCAATTTTTTCTGTAACATCATAAAAACTAAAATATGTTGCATTTTCTTGTGTTTTTGGTAATAATTTAGAATAAGTAGAACGTGTTAAAGATTGTATTGCCCCAAGAACTAGGCCTAATAAACCACCTAAAGCATAAAAGTAGTATTCAACATTTGGTAATTCTTTTTCTAGCATAAAAGCTGCTAAACAAACTAAAATCCATATTACAAGCGTAATTTTTATAGCTTTAAAATTACCATACTTTTCAGATACTTTAGAAAAAACATATGCTCCTAAAATGGCTACAAACTGAATTAATAAAACAGTAACTATTAAATTAGTAGTACCCAAACCAAGCTCAATAGAACCAAAAATAGTTGCTAATAAAATAATTGTTTGAACGCCAACACTTAATAAGAAAAAAGCAATTAAAAAATTCTTTAATGTTGGGTACTCTTTTAACTCAACCCATACTTTTTTTAACTCCTTGAAGCCCTTCCATATAAAATCTTTTTCAGGTTTTTTATTAAAACTATTATTGGGTAATTTTTTAAAAGTTATTTGTGCAAAACCTATCCACCACAAGCCAACCATAACAAAAGAAATTCTCATGGCTTTAAGAGATGCTGCATTTTTAGCGTTTTCCAATGCATTATTAATTTCTGCTTCACTCCCATTGGCTAAAACTGCATCTGAAATACTTAAGTCGAAACCAAATGTATCTGGAGCTAAGATCATTGCTAAACACCCTAATAATAAAATAATTGAACCTATATAACCATAGATAAAACCTTTTGCACTCGTAGCATCTTGCTGCTCTGGATGCGCAACTTCAGGTAAATAAGAATTGTAAAAAACAATGCTAGACCAAAAACCAATACTTGCTAAGATTGTACAGACAATACCTATCCAAGCAGTATTTAAACCTTCGAAAAAATACATAGACATTACTGATAGCGCTCCTAACCAACAGAAAAATTTCATAAATTTTAATTTATTTCCTGTATAATCTGCAATCGCAGATAGTATCGGAGACATAAAAGCCACAACTAAAAAAGAAAAAGAAAGAGCATAACTATACAAAGTATCTGCCTGATCCCATTTCATACCTAAAAAAACAACCGTCTTACCTTTTGTTATTGCACTATAAAATAATGGAAAAACAGCTGTACTAATTACTAAGGAATATACCGAGTTCGCCCAATCATAAAATGCCCAAGCTCCTATTAATTTTTTATCTCCAATTTTTAGCATAAAATTATTTTAAATAAAAATATTGTTCATTTATTCTAGAACGGCATACAAGATAGTAAAAGTTTTTACAAATTTTCACTATATTATGGTTGGTTCATATTTTGTAAATTTTCAAACCATTAAACGATCTGTATTAAACTTTATTAAAACCTAGAAGAAACAAACATATTTCAATATTATAAACAAGTATTGTAATACATAGGAAAGTTACTTTTACAGAAATACTTAAAATTATTAAGTTTTCTTTATGATGAATGATCGTTATCTTTGCAGAAATTATAATTTTCTGTTTTAAAATATATTACGTCCTTAAGTAAACAAAAGATATCCATGAATAAAATAATCTCTTTTTTAATAATTGTTCTTTTTATAAGTTGCTCTAGTAAGGCTCAAGACACCTCTAAAAAAAATACAAAATATAAAATCGTTAAAACTACAGCTCAATGGAAAAAAGAGTTGACTAGCGAACAATATTATGTGCTTCGTGAAGCAGGTACAGAAAGAGCTTTTACAAGTCCCATAAATAAGAATTATAAAGATGGTTTATTTGTCTGTGCGGCCTGTAAAACGCCTTTATATGAATCTCAGTTTAAGTTTGATTCTGGCACTGGTTGGCCTTCTTTCGATAGAGCAATCAAGGATAATGTAGAATTAGATGTAGATTATAAGATTGGTTACGCAAGAACCGAATTAAAATGCATCACCTGTGGTGGTCATCTGGGACATTCTTTTAATGACGGACCTAAAAAAACTACAGGAAAGCGACATTGCATAAATGGTGTTGCTTTAGAGTTTATTCCAGATAATAAATAGACAAGATATTTATATTCTTATAGTTTGTATCTTCCTTTATAATTTTAATATTTATTGATAAAAATAAATAGTTAGATAGTAGCCCTAGTGCTTCATATATATATTTGCACTTGTCTATTAGATGTATAATCCTCCTTCTTTATTACTTTTAATAATGCTAATTATTCTGCTAAAACTAGCAGTACAGCGCATAAAATATTGAGGAATATTATCAATATTATCAATTTCATTATTAAAACTAAATATTATTAAAGCTTAGTTAGTTTGAAAATTCCAAAGAAGTTAAATATCCTTAAAGCTCATTTTTTTCTTTAAAATGTATATTTTTTAATATTTTATTAGCTTCTTTACTTCATTATTCTTGCAGAAAAAGTAATCTAAAAAAGCCTAAAATAACTATCTAAAAATACTTGTTAATTTATTATATTTGTCTTTCCAAAAAAGACACAAATTATGTTTAATAATTTAAGCGATAAATTA
>JBLHGY010000160.1:0-4388 GCA_047616665.1 Polaribacter sp. | reverse complement strand
CTTTGAAGCAAAATTTCGTTTTCTTTTTTTAAAAATTCATAATTAGAAAGTAAGGTTTGTAACTTATCTTCCAGAGAATGAATTGCTTCTAAGATATTACTCATAAACTTATTAGAATAAAACTATAATTACAAAGTTAACATTCTGTTTTAAATATACAACATTTAAATGACCTTTTAATAAAACACTGAATTTAAACAGTTTAGAAAAGATGTTTTTTTAGTACTTTTACATAAAATTTCTATTTATTGAAACCACTATTTTTACTTTTTCTATGGGTCTCTTTTTTGAGTTTTTCGCAAGAAAAATACCCTAAAAATTATTTTCAAAATCCTTTAGATATTCCGTTAGAACTCTCTGGAACATTTGGAGAGTTAAGAAGTAATCATTTTCATGCAGGTCTAGATATTAAAACACAAGGAAAAGTGGGTTTTAAGGTTTTTGCAGTTGCTGATGGATATATTTCTAGAATAAAAGTACAACAATATGGTTATGGAAAAACCATCTACATTACACACCCAAATGGTTACACATCTGTCTACGGGCATCTAAGCAAGTTCAATACTAAAATTGATGCATATGTAAAACGGATTCAATACAAAAAAGAAAATTATGAGACTGGAAATATATTTCCTAAAAAAGGAGTTTTTATTCTAAAAAAAGGACAAATAATTGCTTTTTCTGGAGATACAGGTGGCTCTGGTGGACCGCATTTACATTTTGAGATTAGAGACACAAATTCAGAACATGTTATTAATCCAATGCTTTTTGGTATCAACATTCCAGATTCAAAGTTACCAACAATTCAATCTTTACTAGTGTATCCTTTAAGCGAAGATGCTAGAATAAATGAGCAAAACAACAGCCATAAAATTTCTATAAAGCACATGGGAAATGGAAAATATATAGCTGATAGAATTGCAGCAAGTGGAACCATTGGTTTTGGGGTATCTGTTTTTGATCGATTGGATAATGCTTGGAACAAAAACGGAATTTATAGTCTTGAAATGCTGGTAAATGGAAAACGACAGTATTATCATGACGTATCAACATTCTCTTTTGCAGAAAGTAAATACCTCAACCTTTTAATTGATTATAGTTATTATAAGAAATATAAGAGACGCATTCAAAAGACTTTTAAAGAAAATAAAAACGAACTTTCTATTTATAAGGGTTTGATAAATAATGGAAAAATAAACATTAAAAGCGGTTTCAATTACACTATTGAAATTATTGCTAAAGATATTGTAGGAAATACTAGTTCTTTAAAAATTCCTGTTATTGGTAAAAAAAGTAATACCGTATTCAAAAAACAAAAAGACACAACAGCTTATAAAATAGTTGCTGATAATTTTCAAAGATTTAAAAAAGAAAACGTCACAATAGCTTTTCCTAAAAACACATTTTATCAAGATATATATTTAGACTTTAAAGTTGATAGTGGGGTTGTTAAAATACATACACCCGCTATTCCTTTAAATAAAAGCTATACCTTAACTTTTAATGTAAGTAAATACACAGCGCAAGAGAAAGAACAACTATATATAGCAAATACCGAGTATGCTAAATACCCAAGATATGTAAATACCCGAAAAAAAGACACTACCTTTTATACCACAACTAAGACTCTAGGGAAATATACCCTAAAAAAAGATTCTTTAAAGCCAGAGATAAAAATTCTTTATATAGACAATAAGCAATGGATTACCAGCGCTAAAACTTTAAAAGTAAAAGTTTCTGATGTTGATTCTGGGATAAAAAACTGGAGAGCAACGATAGATGAATCTTGGGTTTTAATGCAATACAATCATAAAAAAGGTATTTTAACCTATAATTTTAGTGACAAAATATTGGTTGGTAGCAAACATATTTTTAAACTTGCACTCTCAGACAATGTTGGTAATACTACAGAGCGTTCTATTACGTTCTTTAAGAAACAAACAAAATAATCTACGTGAAAAAAACAGTTCTACTTATTCTATTTTTACCCTTTTTAATGATTGCTCAAAAAACAACCATTTTAAAAGGAACCGTTAAAAACAAAGACAAAAAGGCTATAGAAAATGTTTCTGTTGAGTTTGGTTTAACAGGAACTGTAACAGACAAGAAAGGTAATTATTCACTGAGAATTCCATTTAAAAAGGAAATAGTCATAAAGTTTAGTCATATTTCCTATAGAACTTATACGCATAAAACAAAGGCAAAAAGTAGAAATGCCATTCGCTTCTCTCCTATTCTAGCTTTAAAGACAGAGAAACTAGCAGAAGTTGTCGTAAAAGATAGAAGAAAAGAAGCAGAAGGAATTATAAGCATCGATGTTGCAAAGGCAAAAGCTATTATTGGAGCAAATGCTGGTATAGAAAACATTTTAATGACATTACCAGGTGTAAATAATAACAATGAATTAAGCACCCAATATAATGTTAGAGGAGGTAATTTTGATGAAAACTTAGTATACGTAAATGGCATTGAAGTGTATAGGCCATTTTTAGTTCGTTCTGGACAACAAGAGGGTCTTAGTTTTATAAACCCTAATATGGTGCAGAATATTAATTTTTCTGCAGGAGGTTTTCAAGCAAAATATGGAGACAAGTTATCTTCTGTTTTAGACATTACTTATAGGAAACCAACAGAAATAGCAACAACCATTGAGGCCAGTTTATTAGGAGGTAGTATTACTTTTGAAAGTCCGTTTTTAGACAAAAAACTAAGTATAATTTCTAGTTTAAGATATAGAGACAATAGTTTGTTTGTAAATAGTAAACAAATAGAAATAAATTTTAGACCACGCTTTACAGATTTACAATCTTTTGCAACCTACCAGTTTACAGACAAATTAACGCTAAGCTATTTGAGTAATTTTTCTTTAAACAATTATAATTACCAGCCAACTTCGAGAAGAACACGTTTTGGAACAATTGCAGAACCGTTAGAGCTAAATGTTTATTACGACGGTAAAGAAGAAAATAATTACTTGACACTTTTTAACGCACTTTCTTTAGACTTTAAACTAAATAATGAATGGTCTTTTAAAGGAACCGTATCTAGTTACAACACACAAGAAGAAGAGTATTATGATATTTCAGCATCGTATAATTTGGGTGAAGTTGATGCAAATATTGGTTCAGATAATTTTGGTGAAGTTAATTTTTCTCAAGGAATTGGCTCTCAATTAAACCATGCAAGAAACGATTTAGATGCATTAATTAATAATGTGCAAATTAGAGGAACTTATAAAAACGAAAGGCGCCAATTAGATTTTGGTTTAAAATATCAAAATGAAGATATAAGGGAACGTATTAGAGAATGGGAAATCATAGATTCTTTAGGCTTTTCTATTCGTCCGCCAAATAGTTTGGGTAACACGCAACCTTATGAATCTTTTACGGGCCCTATAGAACCTTTTCAAAATATTAGAGAGGACAATACCGTAAATATTGAACGTTTTTCAGGATTTGCGCAATACAATGAACGTCTTTTTATAGGAGACCATGAAGTTTGGTATAATTTAGGCGTTAGAATGCAAAGTTGGTCTGTTACTTCTGGAAATAATGCTGCTAAAAATCAAATAATTATTTCTCCAAGAGCACAATTTTCTATCAAACCAAATTGGAAAAAAGATATGTTATTTCGCTTTTCGGGCGGTTGGTATTCACAACCTCCATCTTACCGAGAATTAAAAGATTATTACGGGAAAATAAATGTGAATGTAAAGGCACAGAAGTCTATTCATGCAGTTGCTGGTATGGATTATAGCTTTAAAATGTGGGATAGGCCTTTTAAACTGACCACAGAAATGTATTTCAAAGATTTAAATGATGTGAATGCTTATGCTATAGACAATGTAAGAATCCGTTATAGAGCAGATAATGTAACCACTGCATATTCATATGGTTTTGATGCTCGTTTAAACGGAGAGTTTGTTCCTGGAAGTGAAAGCTGGGTGAGTGTAGGTTATTTAAAAACAGAAGAAAATATAGACAACAGAGGAAGTATCTCTAGACCCTCAGATCAGCGTATAAAATTTGCAATACTCTTTCAAGATTACGTACCAAATTTACCCAATTTAAAGGCATACTTAAATCTTGTTTACAATACAGGTGTTCCGGGCGGTGCGCCAGCTTATGCAGATGTGTATAAGTTTCAAGAACGTTTAAGAGATTATAAAAGAGCTGATCTAGGAGTTTCATATGTCTTTGCAGATGCAAATAAACAATACACCAAAGGCTGGTTGTCTAAATTTAAAGAATTAACAGCAGGTCTAGAATTATTTAACATGTTTGATATTCAAAATTCTATCACAAACACTTGGGTGCGGGATGTATATTCAAAAAATCAATTTGGAATTCCTAATTACATGACTGGAAGAGTTTTAAACTTTAAAGTAA
>JBLHGY010000159.1:0-4408 GCA_047616665.1 Polaribacter sp. | reverse complement strand
TTTAAAAAGTTTTTAACTGCAGAAATTGCAAAAAAAACACAAGAAGAATTATATGTTTCAAATAAAAATCAAGCCTATATTGCGCTTGGAAATTTATTAACAGTTTGTGCTTCACAGGAGATAGATTCTTGCCCAATGGAAGGTTTTACACCAGATAAATATGATGAAATTTTAGACCTAAAAAAAGACAATTTAAAATCGGTATTAGTCCTACCTGTAGGCTTTAGAGCATCAGATGATTATATGAAAGATTTAACAAAAGTGAGGAAAAATATATCTGATAGTATTATTGAAATTTCTTAATTTTCACTTTTCGACTTCATTTAAAAGAGATTTCAATGCTATCTAGAACGAAATCAAAAACTTTAAACACCTATTAAAATTTCTAGATAGAACCATAAAATCGTAATTTTGAAACGTAATAAAAAAAACACAAAATGAGTACATCAATAAGGAATTTAGCACCAAAAGAAGTTTGGAATATGTTTGCAGATTTAAATGCAGTTCCCCGTCCTTCGAGAAAAGAAGAACGTGTTATTCAATTTATGGTAGAATTTGGCAAAAAACTAAATTTAGAAACATTTGTAGATAAAGTTGGCAATGTTATTATTACTAAACCTGCAACAAAAGGTTTAGAAAATAGAAAAACAGTAGTTTTACAGAGTCACTTAGACATGGTGCATCAAAAAAATTCAGACACTATTTTTAATTTTGAAAAAGAAGGAATTAAAATGTTAATTCAAGGAGACTGGGTTACTGCAGATGGCACAACTTTAGGCGCAGATAATGGTTTAGGAGTTGCTTCAATTATGGCTGTTTTAGCTTCAACAGAAATTGAGCATCCGAATCTAGAAGCGCTCTTTACGATAGATGAAGAAACCGGTATGACTGGTGCAATGGGTTTAGAAAGTGGCGTTTTAAAAGGTGAAATTTTGTTAAACCTGGACACAGAAGAAGATGATGAAATTGGAATGGGCTGTGCTGGAGGAATTGATGTAACTGCCACAAGAACATATAGCGAAGAGCTAGTGCCTGAAACCGCAACTGCTTTTACTATTTCTGTAAAAGGTTTAAATGGTGGGCACTCTGGAATGGATATTATTAAAGGTTTAGGAAATGCTAATAAAATAATGAATCGTTTATTATTTGAAGGCGCTACGAACTACGGTTTAAAAATCTCTGAAGTTAATGGAGGTAGTTTACGAAACGCAATTCCAAGAGAAAGTTTTGCTTTAGTTACCATAGATACTGCTTCTAAAGAATTTTTCTTATTGAAAACAGGTGGACTTATCAACAACATAAAAGAAGAGTTTTCAACAATAGAAAGTAACTTAATAATAGAGATTCAAGAAACGCAACTTCCAGAAAAGGTAATGGAGATAGGAGTGCAAGAAGGATTTTTAAAATCTATTTACGCTGCTTTTAATGGTGTATATAGAATGAGCCCAGATATAGAAAACCTAGTAGAAACGTCTAACAATATTGCTAGGGTTATTGTAAAATCTGGCCAAATTAAAATTGGATGTTTAACTCGTTCATCATCTGAAACTAACAAAATTGACTTAGCAAATTCATTGAAATCTGCTTTTGAATTGTCTGGTTTTAGCGTTGAACTTTCAGGCGAATATCCAGGTTGGCAGCCAAATATAAATTCAGAAATACTAGATATTGTTTCTAACTTATATGAGAACTTACATGGAGAAAAAGCAAAAGTTGAAGCTTGCCATGCAGGTTTAGAATGTGGTATTCTGGGACAGAACTACCCGGAAATAGATATGGTTTCCTTTGGACCAACTATAAGAGGTGCGCATTCACCTGATGAACGCGCAAGTATTTCATCAACTAAAAAATTCTGGAACTTCTTAATAGAAATATTAAAAAATATTCCCAAAAAATAAATAATACTGTTATAGAAAACATCAATTTAAGAAAGTTAGTAGAAAATGCTTTCGGCATCGCCTTCTAATTATAGTTTTGTAATTAAAAATTCATTTATTTAAGTGGCTTTCATAAAATGATTTATTTTATGAAAGCCACTTCTCTTTTTTTAATTCTATTTATTAAAATAAAATTTTAGTGAAACAGGTTTAAACACCTTAATAAAACAGATTTGTGCTTTTGTGTTTTTGTTAACATCTTTCATTTCTTAAAAAGATAATTAATTGTAAATTTACCTCGTAAAAATCCTCTGATATTAATGGGAAAAATAATTGCAATAGCAAATCAAAAAGGTGGAGTTGGCAAAACTACCACAAGTATAAACTTAGCAGCTTCTTTAGGAGTTTTAGAGAAAAAAGTACTATTAATTGATGCTGACCCGCAAGCAAACGCTTCTTCTGGACTAGGAATTGACGTTGATGCAGTAACGGGGGGAACCTATCATGTTTTAGAACATTCACTTTCTGCAAAGGATGCAATTGTAAAAACTTCATCACCAAATGTAGATATAATTCCAGCAAATATAGATTTAGTAGCTATTGAGATAGAATTAGTAGACAAAGAGGATAGAGAATATATGCTAAAAAAAGCATTAGTTCATATTACAGATGATTACGATTATATTTTAATTGACTGTGCACCATCTTTAGGATTGATAACCCTAAACTCTTTAGTTGCGGCAGATTCTGTAATTGTTCCAATTCAATGTGAATATTTTGCCTTAGAAGGTTTGGGTAAATTATTAAATACTATAAAAAGTATTCAAAATATTCATAATACAGAATTAGATATTGAAGGACTATTATTAACCATGTTTGATTCTCGATTGCGTCTTTCTAACCAAGTTGTAGATGAAGTTAGAAAACATTTTTCTTCAATGGTTTTTGAAACTATTATAAGAAGGAATATTCGTTTGGGAGAAGCTCCAAGTTATGGTGAAAGCATTATTGCCTATGATGCGACTAGTAAAGGAGCCATAAATTACTTAAATTTAGCTCAAGAATTAATAAAAAAGAATTCGTAAAATGGCAAAAGCAACCAGAAAACAAGCTTTAGGTAGAGGATTATCTGCTTTACTAAAAGATACCCCAAATATGAACGCTGCAACAGATAAAAATGCAGCAAAATTAGTTGGTAGCATTATAGACTTAGAGTTAGACGCTATTGAAGTAAACCCATTTCAGCCAAGAACTCATTTTGATGAAGAAGCTTTAAGAGAGTTAGCTAATTCTATTAAAGAGCTTGGTGTAATTCAACCAATTACAGTAAGAAAATTAGAAGGAAATAAATTTCAGTTAGTTTCTGGGGAGCGCAGATTTAGAGCCTCTAAATTAATAGGGAATAAAACAGTACCTGCATATATTAGATTAGCGAATGACCAAGAGATGCTAGAAATGGCCTTGGTAGAAAACATTCAGCGTAAAAATCTAGATCCAATAGAAGTAGCACTTTCTTACCAACGTTTAATTGATGAAATTCAATTAACACAAGAGAATTTGAGTATTAGAGTAGGAAAAAAACGCTCTACAGTAACAAATTATTTACGTCTGTTAAAACTAGATCCTATTTTACAAACAGGAATGAGAGATGGTTTTATATCTATGGGACATGGTAGAGCGATGATTAATGTAGATAATTCGGAAGACCAACTAGCTATCTATGAAAAGATATTACGAGAAAAACTATCTGTTAGACAAACGGAAGATTTAGTTAAGAATTTAAAGTCAGGAACAATTGTAAAACCGAAGAAAAAAATGGTACCTGCTTTCGTAAAGGATAGTTTAAAAGATATAAATGACTACTTTGGTCATAAAGTAAACGTTACTTTAAGTGCAACTGGAAAAGGTAAGATATCTATTCCTTTTCATTCTGAAGAAGATTTTAACCGCATAAAAAACTTACTAAAATAAGTGTTTTCAAAAAATAACATTTTAACATTTTTAATCTTATTATTCTCTTTGCATCTTTATTGTCAAAAAGATTCTACGAGTGTAAAAGAAAGAAAATCAAAAGAGAACTTTTTTATACAAGAAGGTCTTTATAAACCTTTAGCCCCTGCTAAAGCAGCATTTTATTCCGCAATTTTACCCGGTATGGGGCAAGTCTATAACAAGAAATACTGGAAAGCACCTCTTGTTTGGGCAGCCTTAGCGGCACCTACTTATTTTTACTTAGACAATAACAGCCAATACAAACGATATAGAACTGCTTATAAATTAAGAAAAACAGGATTACAAGACGAATTCACAGATGACTTAGGTAATGTATCTGTTTCTTTAGAAACTTTAGAAAAGGCGCAAGAACAATTAATGGAAAATAGAGACTTATCTCTAATGTGGGGCGTAATATTGTATGTTTTACAAATAATAGAAGCAAGTGTTAATGCACATTTATTGCAATTTAATACAGATGATAATTTGTCTTTTAGACCTACCTTTGTTAACAACCCTATATTATTTAACGCCCCAAA
>JBLHGY010000158.1:0-4488 GCA_047616665.1 Polaribacter sp. | reverse complement strand
TACCAGTTGCTTTAGCAATGCGTTATGGCAGCCCTTCTATGAAAGATGGTTTGCAAGAATTGCATGACAAAGGTGTTACAGATGTATTAATCGTTCCTTTATATCCTCAACACGCAATGGCAACAACGGATACAATCTTGGTGTTGGCGGAAGAACTGCGAGAAAAATTTTATCCGCAGATGAAGTTTAAACATATTCCGGCTTTTTATCACAAAAAAGAATATATAAAAGTTTTAGGAGATAGTATCAAAAACTATTTAGAAGGTAAAGAATGGGATAAAATTTTATTTTCTTATCACGGAATTCCAGAAAGACATGTGCGCAAATCTGACATTACAAAAAGTCATTGTAAACCAAATGATAGTGTAAATTTTGAGTGTTGTAAAACAGCTTCACCTGCACATGAATTTTGCTACAAACATCAATGTTATGAAACTACAAGGCAAGTTGTAGAATATTTAGGCATCCCACCAGAGCAACACTTTGTTTCGTTTCAATCTAGATTAGCAGGTGACCCATGGTTACAACCTTACACAGATAAAATACTTGAGAAATACCCAAGTGAGGGTATAAAAAAATTAGCCGTTGTTACGCCGGCATTTGTGTCTGACTGTTTAGAGACTTTAGAAGAAATTGCCATGGAAGGTAAAGAGGAGTTTTTAAAATTTGGTGGAGAAGAATTTCATGCAATTCCATGTATTAATGACAATGATGATTGGGTAGCTGTTTTGGTTGATTGGATTGAAGAGTAAATAGAATTTTTAGAAGCTACTTCCTGCTTTCCATTATATCTTTTTTTAAGAAAAATAAAAAAAGGATGCCATTTCAATCAGGGCTAAACGTGTTTGCCAGCAAATAGTAAAACTTAAACTATAATTTTAATTTATGGATTTTTTATACGTAAAAGCATTGCATATTATTTTTGTGGTTACTTGGTTTGCCGGTTTATTTTATATTCCGAGGTTGTTTATTTATCAAACAGAAGCTGAAACCAAGTTAGAGCCCGCAAAATCTATTCTGCAAACACAGTTTAAATTAATGAGCAAGCGTTTGTGGTATATCATTACTTGGCCTTCTGCTATTTTAGCAAGTGTATTTGCTTTTTGGATGTTGTATGAAAATCCGTATTACTTAGAAGAACCTTGGATGTTGGTGAAATTAGCTTTCGTTTTAGCACTGTATTTTTACCACGGTTTTTGTCAATATATCTATAAAAACTTACAAAAAGATATTATAAAGTACTCTACTTTTCGACTCCGAATTTTCAATGAAATCTCTACAATCATTCTTTTTGCAGTAGTATTTTTAGTCACATTAAAAAGTGCAATTAACTGGATCTGGGGTGTTGTAGGAATTATTCTTTTTGGTCTTTTAATGATGCTAGGCATTAAACTTTACAAAAAAATGAGAGAGAAAAAATCTTGGGAAAAAAAGTAATATGCATTCGGCAGCTTCAATACTCATTCGATTTTAAAAAACGGTAACTGTGATACAAATTTAACCTTTAATACTCTGCTCAAAAGGAATCCGGTTCACAATAGACCTCCCCAAAGTAACTTCATCTGCGTACTCTAATTCATCGCCAACAGAAATTCCACGAGCAATTGTAGAAGTTGTAATGTCGAACTTTTCTATTTGTTTAAAAATATAGAAATTGGTAGTATCGCCCTCCATTGTTGAACTCAAAGCAAAAATCAATTCTTTAATTTCGGCGTTTTCAACCTTATTTACCAGAGATTCTATTTTCAATTCTTGCGGTCCAATACCCTCTATAGGAGATATTTTTCCACCTAAAACATGGTACAAACCCTTAAACTGAGACGTACTTTCAATTGCCATTACATCTCTAATATCTTCTACTACACAAACAATGTCTGAATTTCTTCTTGGGTTCTGACATATATCACATAATAGAGTGTCCGAAATATTATGACATTTCTCACAGGTCTTTACATCATTTCTTAAATGCAATAAAGCTTCAGATAAAAACTTTGTATTATCTGCAGGTTGCCTTAACAAATGCAACACCAAACGCAATGCCGTTCGTTTTCCGATTCCGGGCAAACGTGAAACTTCGTTTACAGCATTTTCTAATAATTTTGATGAAAAATCCATAACTGTAAAATTACGAATTTGTAATTAATTACGGATTATAAATTACAAATTACGATAATGAAAAACATTTTTAATTTTTAGTATCTAATTATAGATACATAATGAATTGTCTATATTCGTAATTCTTAATTAAAAATTCGTAATTCATCTATGAAACCAGAATACATCATCTTATTAATTGTTGCTTATTTCTCTGTTTTAATCTTAATTTCTTACCTCACAGGAAAATCTGCAGACAACAAAACATTCTTTAAAGCAAACAATTCTTCTCCTTGGTATTTGGTTGCTTTTGGTATGATTGGCGCATCTCTTTCTGGAGTAACTTTTATCTCTGTTCCTGGGTGGGTAGAGGGCCAAAATATGAGTTATTTTCAAATGGTTTTGGGTTATGTTGTAGGTTATGCAGTTATTGGATTGGTTCTACTACCGTTGTATTACAGGTTAAATCTAACATCAATTTACACGTATTTAGACGATCGATTTGGAAAGTACTCTTATAAAACAGGTGCCTCTTTTTTCTTGCTTTCTAGAACTATTGGCGCTGCATTTAGATTGTTTTTAGTAGCAAACGTGTTACAAATTATTTTGTTTGATGCGTACGGAATTCCATTTTGGATAACCGTTTCAATCACTATTTTATTAATTTGGCTGTATACTTTTAAAGGAGGTATAAAAACGATTGTTTGGACAGACACCCTTCAAACTTTATTTATGTTAATTGCCGTTGGTGTTTGTATTTATACCATTTCAGATGAAATGGAAATTAGCAATATATTCTCATACGTTGCAGACAGCGAATTATCTAAAACTTTCTTTTTTGATGATGTAAATGCCGGAAATTATTTCTGGAAACGTTTTCTTGCGGGTGCATTTGTAGCTATAGTTATGACAGGGTTAGACCAAGATATGATGCAAAAAAACCTTACCTGTAGAAATCTAAAAGATGCACAGAAGAATATGTTTTGGTTTACAATTGTTTTAGTAATTGTAAATTTTTTCTTTTTAGCATTAGGCGTTTTATTAACAGACTATGCACAGCAAAATGGTATTGATGCTCATAAAGATCAACTATTCCCTATTATAGCCACTAAAGGAAACTTAGGATTGGCAACTGCAATCTTCTTTTTATTAGGTTTAATTGCAGCGGCATACTCTAGTGCAGATTCTGCTTTAACTTCTTTAACCACCTCTTTTAGTATTGATATTTTAGAGATTGATAAAAAGAAAGACAAAAAAGAGCAGGAGAAAACTAGAAAGAAAATTCACATACTTTTCTCTTTTATCTTGATCGCTACAATTCTTGTTTTTAAATACTTTATTGCAGATGAAAGTGTCATTGCAAAAATATTTACATTTGCCAACTACACCTATGGACCTTTATTAGGTTTGTATGCTTTTGGTTTATTTACTAAATTAAAAGTAAAAGACAAAATGGTACCTTTTATTTGTTTGGCTTCTCCTTTCTTAACCTTTTCTATAAATTATGTAGCCTTAGAATATATAGGTTTTGATTTTGGTTTTTCACTATTAATTTTAAACGGATTGATAACCTTTATTGGGTTGTACCTCTTTAAAAGAAAATAAAAAAGAGGAATTAGAATCTAAATAGACACCAATTCCTCTTTCAACTTTAGAGTTTTTACTAATTATATAAATCTCTTATAGCTTCATATCTGTGCTTTCAAAAATCTTATCAGCAGAGCCTGTAACAAAACCAGAAAACAATTTACCATTAGCCATTTTATGCCTAAAAGCGAACTCATAATAACAAGAAGTTATCTCTTTAGTTGTCTCTTTAAACGCTACTGGTATCCTATCTGCCAATACACTAGATTGTTCTAAAAACTGCCCCGGTGTACCTTTAATTTCTCCACCAGAAGTATTCATTTTAAATCCATTTACTTTTAAAAATTCATTTACTTCCTGCAAAGAACTAAACGTATCTAATTTATTTATATCTACTGTAAAATGATTAGAACAGAATCCATTAACATACAGCCAAGCCGCATATTCTGTTTCTGCTTGTAATTTTTCGTACAAAGCAAAACTAGGCTGCCCCCATAATCTTCCTTTAAAGACTAACTGACCTGTGTGTAATTCACTTTCTGGAATTGCATCAATCATCTTTTTTACTTCTGTTTGTAGTTCACTAGAAAATTCAGCTACTTTTAATTGGCTAATAAAAACTCTTGGTACATTTTTATCTGTAGCGTGCTCATAATGTTTTGCATATAGTTTCTTTGCTTCAAAAGTATAGTCTCCACATTCCACATAACCAGCAGCAAGAAAAGGTTTTGCTAACACCTCAATATTTACACGAGGGTCATCAAAAGTTCTAAAAGCAACATGATCATTAAATATTTTGTTTCCTTT
>JBLHGY010000157.1:0-4494 GCA_047616665.1 Polaribacter sp. | reverse complement strand
CTTAAAATGAAAAAAATAACAACCACAATAGCGTTTTTCGCTGTTATTATAATGTCTTATGGCCAATCTTTAGGGTATCAAGATTTAGCTTTACTTTTTTCGCAGGATGATGGAAACGGTACGGCTAGATTTACTGCTATGAGTGGTGCTTTTGGAGCATTGGGAGGAGATATGTCTACAGTTAATATAAACCCAGCAGGTTTGTCTGTTTTTAATAATAGTGCTTTTTCGGGTTCTTTAAATTCTAGACAAACAAATATAATTTCAAACTATTATGGCACGAACACGAATAATCAAGATCAATTTTTGAATATATCTCAAGCCGGAGCAGTTTTTGTTTTTAAAAACGCTCATAAATCTGATTGGAATAATTTTGTTCTTGGCTTTAATTATAGAATAACTAAAGACTTTACCAATAGCTTTAATGCCAAAGGAAACAGTGGAATTGCAACTTTTAGAGATTTTCCTTTAGATGAAAATGAACCAATTATTGATTATAGCATAGCTGAAGAGCAACGTTTTTTTAACGATTATGCAGGTGAGGTAAGTGAAATGAATATTGCTTTTTCTTCAGTGCATAAAAAGAAATTATATCTAGGTGCTAGTTTAAATTTTTATGACTTAAACTTTAGTCAGCGTGCTACTTTGGTAGAGTTTAATAATGATGGATCTGGAAATACGTTAGATGCAAACTTGTATCAAGAAAACTTTATAACCAGTTCAGGTGTCTCTTTGAATTTGGGATTTATTTACAAAGCACATCAAAATTTTAGATTTGGTCTTTCATACCAAACACCTACTATGTTTACAGAGGTTTTAGAAGAGTCTAATATTGTAGATAATGAAGGTTTTATGGGAGATACAGAAATAGTCGTAAGTAATAATTCTACAATCTATGACAATACATCTGGAGGCTACTACCCTTCTCAAAGGTTTGTTTTTAGATTAAAAACTCCTAGTAAATTAACAGCAAGTGCAGCTATTATTTTTGGTAAAAAAGGATTATTGAGTATCGATTATGTCAATAAAAATTATCAAAACATGAAATTATCGAATGCAGATTTTTCAGATGAAAATCAATTTTTTCAAAACGAATTAAGAAAAACACACGCTCTTAATATAGGTTCAGAATGGCGTTTTGAAAGACTTAGTTTAAGAGGAGGTTATAAGTTTGAACAAAGTCCAGATAAGATGGCTCTAGATTCAGATAATTTAGCAGGGTATTCATTTGGCGGAGGTTATAATTTTGGGAATTTTAAATTAGATTTTGCTTACAGTAATAATAACAGAACAGCACCTTATAATTTTTATTCTGGTTTTAATGTAAACTCAGCAAATTTATCGATTGATAATAAAGTTTTCACGGCTACAGTTGCAATAAATTTGTAGATCATAGTAACTTAAAAATTAAGACGCTGCCAGCTTTGATATTAAAAAATATCATTTAGGGTAGCGTCTTCATTTTATCTCCATAAAATAATCTTATCTATCTTTTTTCCCTTAATTTTGCAATTCAATTTTTAGAACATGTTAGAAACTAAAATTACAATACAAGAAACTACGAATAACACCATACTTAAATTTAATAGTACTGCTATTTTAATTAATGGCGGTAGTTATGAGTTTAACAATATAGATGAAGCCAAAAACTCTCCTTTGGCTCAAGAATTATTTTATTTACCATTTGTAAAAAAAGTATTTATTACTGCTAATTTTATTGCCATTCAACGTTTTGATATTTTAGAATGGATAGATGTACAAGAAGAGGTAAAAGAGCAGATAGAAGCTTATATAGGTGACGGGAATGTAGTTGTAAACGAGCAAATAACTTCAAAAAAAGAGGCTATTGAAGTGTATGCTGAAGTGACGCCAAATCCTGCAGTAATGAAGTTTGGGGTAAATAAAGCGTTAACGCAAACAGATGTTGAGTTTAAAAATATAGATGAAGCAAATGCGTCCTCACCTTTAGCACAAGCAATTTTTAACTTTCCGTTTGTAAAAGAAGTGTTTATTTCAGACAATTACATATCCGTTACTAAATACGATATGGTAGAGTGGAATGATGTTTATGGAGAAGTAAGAACATTTATTCGTGAGTATTTAGCGGATGGAAAAATAATTATTAAGGAGTTGCCAAAAGAAGAAACCATAGCTACAGAAAATAATGTAGCAGCACCAGTAGTTGCTTTAGAAGGAATCTCTGCGCAAATTGTAGATATCTTAGATGAATATATAAAACCTGCTGTTGCGAGTGATGGAGGTAATATTGCTTTTAGATCTTATGACGAAGCAAATAAAGTAGTAAGTGTAGTGTTACAAGGTGCTTGCAGCGGTTGTCCATCTTCTACGGCAACATTAAAAAATGGGATAGAAAACTTATTAAAAGAAATGTTGCCAAACATGATTAATGAAGTGGTTGCAATTAACGGATAATAAATTTGGTGAAAAGCAAATTGCGAATAACCTAAAGCTACATAATATGTCAAAAATAATTAAACCATATAAAGATTCTGAATTAGGAAAAAAAGAGCAAGTAGCAAAAATGTTCGATGCTATTTCTGGCAATTATGACGGTTTAAATAGGGTTATTTCTTTGGGTATTGACGTAAAGTGGCGCAAAAAAGTAGTGAAGATTGTTGGAGAAAATAATTCGAAGCACATTTTAGATATTGCCACAGGAACAGGAGATTTAGCCTTAATGATGGCCGATTTAAAACCGGATAGAATTGTAGGTTTAGATATCTCTCCAGGAATGCTAAATGTTGGGAAAGAAAAAATAGCGAAAGCAAACCTTTCTGATAAAATAGAAATGATTGTTGCTGATTCTGAAGAAATGCCTTTTGAAGACCATACTTTTGATGCGATTACAGTTTCTTTTGGGGTTCGAAACTTTGCGAATTTAGACAAAGGAATTAAAGAAATTGCAAGAGTTTTAAAACCTACCGGAGTTTTGGTGATTCTCGAAACTTCAAATCCTGTAAAATTTCCTTTTAAACAAGGCTATAAAATCTACACAAATTTATTCTTACCAATTGTGGGCAGATTGTTTTCTAAAGATAAAGTTGCCTATTCTTACTTATCTGAATCTGCAAACTCTTTTCCTTTTGGAGAAGCATTCAACAATATTTTACAAAAAAATGGGTTTAACACTACAGAACATAAACCTGTAACTTTTGGAGTTGCAACAATCTATACTGCACGTAAATAATGATGAGTAAAAGAATCTTAATTATTGGATTTTTCCTATTAGTAGCTACCGCTTTTTTTGCGCAAACAGAACGTGTAGAATACATACCAACTTTTGATAGAAAATTAATACATTATGGGTTTTACTTAGGAATAAATCAGAATGATTTTAAACTAAACTTTACGGATAAACAAATTCCTAATCCTGATTTTCCTGGCAGTTTTTATGACAAACCTAATGTAACAGTAGTAGTAAATGGTGGGTTTAATGTAGGCTTAATCGCAGATTTACGTTTGCATAAAAATTTAAATTTACGTTTAGAACCCGGTTTAGTAAGTAATACTAAAAAAATAGTATTCAATCATTTAACAAATTCTTCAATACCACAAGATAGCATTAGAGAAATAGGTTCAACTTACCTGCATGTTCCTTTTGTGTTTAAATTTAGTACAAATAGATATAAGAATATAAGACCCTATATTTTAGGTGGAGTTTCTTATGATTATAATTTCTCTAGTAATGAAAAGAATCAAGAAGACAATTCTGCAGGAGAATTTAGAATGAAAACTCATAATTTTATGTATGAGATCGGAGTAGGTGTAGATTTTTACTTGTATTATTTTAAGTTCTCTCCATCAATTCGTGGCGTATTTGCAATGAATAACGAAATTAAAAATGACAATGACCTCAATAGCAGATGGACGGCTCCTATAAATTTTATGGGAACTCGGGGTGTTTTTCTAAATTTTTCTTTTGAGTAAGAAAATGCAAGCGATTTATTTTATTGAGACTTATGGCTGCTGCATTTCCTTTCACCTTTTAAAGAGCTCTACTACTTAGAAAGATGCATTTCGAAAAATAAGCACCAACAACTAATGCCCGCGTTTAAATTCACTTAATAAAATAGCAGTCGCGGTAGCAACATTTAAACTTTCAGTTTCTTGTGTTTCTCCAAATCTTGGAATTGATATTTTATACTCAAGTAAAGTTTTAATTTCTTTGGAAACTCCGTTTGCCTCATTGCCCATTATGAGAATTCCTTCTTTTGGTAATTTAGTTTTATACACATTTTTACCATCCATATCTGCAATAAAGGTATCTAAATTACTTTTAGTTATATAGTTTTCTAAATCTGTATAATGAATGGAAACACGAGTCAAAGATCCCATAGAGGCCTGCACCACTTTTTGATTATAGCAATCTACAGTATCTTTAGAACATACCAATTGGGTGATGCCAAACCAATCGCATAAACGTATAATTGTCCCGAGATTACCGGGGTCGTTAATAGCATCTAAAGCAATTGT
>JBLHGY010000156.1:0-4549 GCA_047616665.1 Polaribacter sp. | reverse complement strand
TAAAAAAGCTACTTTTTTAGTGATAATTATTTATGATGGCATCATCAATAAATCAATAATAGCGTTTTAAAATTATAGTTTTTAGAGAATGAATAAAACTATATTCAATAAAATGCGAAATCCCTATTAATAAAAAATAAATTACTTTTTGTTTGGATATTAAGTTTTTTGAAGCATATCTTTGCACTCACAAAGTTCAATAACTTATTGAAATGTTATCAAGAAAGGTGAAGGGATTAGACCCGACGAAGCCTTAGCAACCCTTTAGAAATAAAGAAGGTGCTAAATTCTACTCAACTGTTTATAGTTGGATAGATAACAAAAAAGAATTTTCCTTTCTGGAAAGTACTATTTTTCTTAATAACATTTTTCTAGTAATTACATCAACAGAAATTGATGCATTTGACTTTTTTGTTTATTTATTAACTCAAAAAAAATAGAAAAATGAGTACATTAAAATTGGCAACCAATGCGTTGCATGCAGGACACGACGTAACCACAAACGGAGGTACAAGAGCAGTTCCTATTTACCAAACAACATCGTATGTTTTTAACAATTCAGAACATGCAGCAAACCTTTTTTCGTTAAAAGAACTAGGTTTTATCTACACCCGTTTAAACAATCCAACAAATCAAATTTTACAAGACCGTTTAGCGGCAGTAGAAGGCGGAATAGGAGCAGTAGTTTTTGCATCTGGTACTGCAGCAATTGCAACCGGTTTGCTAACACTTTTAAAAGCAGGAGATCATATTGTTGCTTCTAGCAGTTTATATGGTGGAACGTACAATTTATTAAGTGTAACCTTACCAAGGTTAGGTATTACAACTACATTTGTAGATGCTTCAAATCCTGATAACTTTGATGCAGCCGTGCAAGAAAATACAAGAGCCTTTTTTGTAGAATCTTTAGGGAACCCGAAATTAGATGTGTTAGATTTAGAAGCTATTTCTGTACATGCAAAAAGTGCGGAAGTTCCTTTTATTGTAGATAATACAGTGGCAACACCTGTTTTATTAAACCCGATTAAACACGGTGCAGATATTGTAATTCACTCCTTAACAAAATATATTGGTGGCCAAGGAACTTCTTTAGGAGGAGCTATTGTAGATGCAGGTACTTTTAATTGGGCGAATGGCAAGTTTCCAGAATTTACAGAACCATCTGCTGGGTACCACGGTTTAAAATATTACGAAACTTTAGGTGCGGCATCGTTTACTTTTAAATTAATACTCGAAGGTTTACGTGATTACGGGGGTGCATTAAGTCCTACAAACGCATTTAATATCATTCAAGGTTTAGAGACTTTACCAGTTAGAATAAAACAACATTCAGAAAACGCATTAGCATTGGCAACATGGTTAGAGCAACAAGAGGAGGTTGCTTGGGTAAATTATCCTGGTTTAGAAAGTAGTAAATTCAAATCTTTAGCAGATAAGTACTTGCCAAAAGGACAAAGTGGTATTGTAACATTCGGTCCTAAAAAAGGCTTTGAAGCTGCAAAAGCAATTGCAGATAAAACTAAAATATTCTCTTTATTAGCGAATATTGGAGACACAAAATCGCTTATTATTCATCCTGCAAGCACCACACATCAACAATTAAATTCAGTAGAACAAGCAAGTGCTGGTGTTACGCAAGATTTAGTACGATTGTCTGTTGGTATTGAAGATTTAGAGGATTTAAAAGCAGATTTAAAAGCCGCTTTTTCTGAGTTATAAGAAGATAATACATAAAAACAAGGGGTTAAAACCCCTTGTACTAAAATGAAAAATCAGTTACAACATATTAAAATTAAAAATTTCACCACAGAGCTTGGTGCTGCTGTTCTTGAATTGAATTTAAGCTACCAAGTTTTTGGTAAAGAACTTGGTACCGCACCTATAATTTTAATCAACCATGCATTAACCGGTAACAGTGAAGTTGCAGGTATAGAGGGTTGGTGGCAGGATATTGTAGGAGAAGAAAAGGTAATAGATACCGCGGTGTATTCCATTTTGTCTTTTAATGTTCCTGGAAATGGTTTTGATGGTTTTTTAATTGAAAATTATAAAGATTTTATTGCAAGAGATATTGCCAATATCTTTTTAGAAGGATTACAATATTTAAAAATATCACAACTATTTGCTTTAATAGGTGGTTCTTTGGGTGGTGGCATTGCTTGGGAAATGATGGTTTTAAATACCAAAATTACCCAACATTTTTTACCGATTGCAACCGATTGGAAGTCTACAGATTGGTTGATTGCCAATTGCCAAATACAAGAACAATTTTTGGTAAACTCAAGCAACCCCGTGCACGATGCGAGGATGCATGCAATGCTGTGTTACAGAACGCCAACCTCATTTAAAGAACGTTTTCAGCGTTCTAAAAAAGAAGATTCTACTGTTTTTAATGTAGAAAGTTGGCTATTACATCACGGTGAAAAATTACAAGAACGGTATCAATTATCTTCTTATAAATTAATGAATCAATTATTAAAAACAATTGATGTTACAAAAAATGGAGAAAAAAAGATAGAGATTCTAGATCAAATAGATGCCAATATTCACATTATTGGTGTAGACTCAGACTTGTTTTTTACTGCGGAAGAAAATAGAGAAACACATAAAAAGTTAGCATTAACCAAAGAAAATGTTACTTATAACGAAATAAAATCGGTGCATGGTCATGATGCATTTCTAATGGAATATGACCAACTTCAGAAAATTATAGCACCTATATTTAATAAAGAGTACAGCTCAAGAAAAATGAAAGTATTAAAATTTGGAGGAAAATCTTTAGCAAATGGGAAAGGAATTGAAAGCGCTTTAGAAATTATTACAGGAAAACTTTACGATGGTGAAAAAATAACGGTGGTAGTTTCTGCAAGAGGAAATACTACAGACGATTTAGAAGCTATTTTAGAAAAAGCAGCACAAAAAAAAGAATACAAAATTGCGTTTGAAATATTTAAGAAATATCAATTAATACCAAATATTACCGTTGATTGTTCTGAAGAATTCGCCAAATTAGAAACTATTTTTGAAGGTGTTTCTTTGTTGGGCGATTATAGCATTAAAATTAAAGACGAAGTGCTAGCGCAGGGCGAATTGTTATCAGCAAAGTTAGTAACTAGTTTGTTACACAAAAAAGGAGTAAATGCGAATATAACGGATGCTAGTCAGTTAATTATTACCGATGAAAATTTCGGGAATGCACAACCCATAAATACTATTTCTTCTGCAAATGTAGTTACATATTTTGCAAAAAATGCAAACATATTAAATGTTGTAACTGGTTTTATTTCTTCGAATAAAAAAGGAGAAACTACAACTTTAGGAAGAAACGGTAGTAATTATACAGCCGCTTTACTAGCAAATTATTTAGATGCAGAAGAGTTACAAAATTATACACATGTAAGCGGAATTTTTACTGCAAATCCAGATTTGGTGGCAGACGCAAAGAAAATTGAGAAATTATCCTATTCTGAAGCAAATGAATTGGCCAATTTTGGAACTACCATTTTACATGCAAAAACTATTATTCCTTTATTAGAAAAGAATATTAATTTAAGAATTTTAAACACCTTTAATAAGGAAGATAAAGGAACTTTAATAACCGCAGCGTCTTCACAAAAAGGAATTAAATCTATTTCTACCATTAATAATGTTTCTTTATTGAATTTTGAAGGAAGAGGTTTGTTAGGAAAAGTAGGAGTAGATGCACGTATTTTTAGAGCATTAAGTGAGCGGAATATAAATGTTAGTATTATTTCTCAAGGTTCTTCAGAGAGAGGAATTGGATTAATTATAGATACCGATAGGGCTTCTGAAGCTGTTTTAGCTTTAGAAACTGCCTTTGAAAGCGATTTTTACGCGCAAGATGTGCACCAGATTTCAGTAACACAAAACGTAGCGGTAATTTCTATTATTGGCCAGGATTTAAGTGAATTTCATCTTCCTTACAATGCCTTAATTAAAAATCAAATTGTCCCATTATTATTTAATAATACAGTTACCGGTAAAAATGTGAGTTTGGTAGTTAAAAAAGACCAATTGCACAAGGCTGTAAATGTAATTCACGGACAAGTTTTCGGAATTGCAAAAAAAATAAATATTGCTGTTTTTGGAAAAGGTTTGGTTGGTGGAACTTTAATTAACCAGATTTTAGAAAATGCAGCATCTGTATTAGAGCGAAGAAAAATTCAATTAAATATTTTTGCAGTGGTTAGTTCTAAAAAGGGATTGCTTCAAAAAACAGGAGTTTCTAAAAATTGGGAGCAAGATATAGAGAACACAGGATCAGAAAATCTTGAAATACAAGATATAATTGACTTTGCAAATACACATCATTTTGAAAATTTAATTGCAGTAGACAATACGGCGAGTATACCGTTTGTAGAAAATTATATTCCGTTAATTGCTGCAGGTTTCGATTTGGTCTCTTGTAACAAAATAGCAAATACGCTGTCTTTTGATTTTTATAAAGAATTAAGAACAAAACTAAAAGAACATAAAAAGCAGTATTTATACGAAACCAATGTAGGTGCTGGATTGCCTTTAATAGATA
>JBLHGY010000155.1:0-4554 GCA_047616665.1 Polaribacter sp. | reverse complement strand
TCTGAAAATCCATTTTTCTCTTCATCTTCGCTATAAATTGGCATTTCGAAATCTCTTAAATCGATAACATCAAAACTAGTATTTTCTAAATTTTCTGCTGCAAAAGTTGCTAATTGTTTATTAATAGATGTTGAACTTGTACTTCCTGCAAATGCTAATATCTTTCTCATCTTAATTTAATTTATATAATTAGGGATTCAATTCTTGTTTCTCCTTTTACCATTCTGGCAACAGGACATTTACCTGCAAAAACTAACAAACGTTTTCTTTGGTCTTCGGTAATATCATTTTCAAAAGATATTTCTTCTGTAAGGTAAGAACCTTGTTCATCTTTCAATTGAAAAACGTTTACCGTAATTTCACCAACATCCCAACTTCTTCTTGCTGCATACATTCTTAAAGTAATTGCAACACAACCTCCAATTGCCGTTAATAAATATTCTACAGGCGTTGGTGCGGTATCTTCTCCTCCATCAGAAAAAGGCACATCTGTAACTACATAATGATTTCTGATTTTTGCTTCTGCTAGATAATTTTTATTTGTTAAAATAACGGAAGAATTAGCCATAATAAATGAATTTATTTACGTGCAAAGTTACTAAATTAAAATTTATTTACCAAGGAAAATAATATCAATGCAATTAAAAATAAAATGCTGTTTATTCATTGTTTTCTTGCGAATAAATTCCTTGTATTATTTTTTTTTAGATGCAATTAAATTATTATCTAAATTACATTATTACAAAACTAAAATAATTTATTTCAAATATTTACAAAATAGCTACTTTTGTAATTTAATTCGATACTTTTTTTTGGAAATCTAAAGCTATATGTCTCTTTTTTATTTTAAATTTAGGTTGAAGTTATCTAAGTCTGTTTTATTTTTTTTTAAAAATAATGATGCCCTATATTTACCGACAGATTTACAACTCTTTTTATATTAGAATGAAAAAAACAAAAATCATTGGTTTAAGTATTCTGCTCTTCGGAATATCAACTATTACAACTGCTCAAAATCAAGCTCCCGTTTTAAATACCGGATCTACAATTAGACAAGCTTATTGTCCCGAAACAGAAATAATCATAGCTCCTGATTTTACAATAACAAATGAAGATGATTTAGGAGTAGATAGTTTTTCTATACAAATCTCCTCTGGATACTCTAGCAATAGTGATTTATTAGAATTAGATTTACAAGACCATCCCAATATAAAAAAAGATTGGTCTTCGGTTGAAGGAAAATTAAAGCTGACGCCTAAAGGAGGAACTCAAATTTTATACACAGATATACAAAAAGCAGTTCGCGCAGTTGTTTTTAAAAGTTCTTCTAGCAATATGAGTGGAGAAAAATATTTCTCTTTTACTATTGGCTCTGCAAATTACCTTCCATCTACAAGCCATTTTTATGTTTTTGAATCAGATTTAGATATTACTTGGACTAATGCAAAAACAAAAGCGGAAGGAAAAACATACTACGGCCTTCAAGGGTATTTAGCCACCATACTCTCACTAGAAGAAAATCAAATAGCGGCTAAACAAATAACCGGAACTGGGTGGATTGGTGCTAGTGATGAAGCTGCAGAAGGCGTTTGGAACTGGGTTACTGGGCCAGAAGCTGGAACTAACTTTTGGAATGGAGGGGTTGCTGGCTCGGCGACAATCAATCCAGCAACAGGAATTCCTATGTATTCTAATTGGTTTGGTGGTGCTGAACCAAATAACAGCGGTAATATTGAGCATTACGCACATATAAAAAAAAATGCAAGTACTTGGAATGATCTGAAAAATGCAGGTGATGGCCCTTTAAGTGCAGATTATAGAGCTGAAGGCTATATAATAGAATATGGAGGAATGCCAGGTGACCCTGTTTTACAGATTTCCGCAAGCACGAGTATCTATGTTCCTAAAATAGTAACAATAAGTGCAGATATAGAAGTATGCGCTGGTACTTCTGTAAATTTAGCAGCTACAGTAACCGAAGGAAATGTTTTATGGTATGATGCTTTACTTGGGGGAAGTCTCATAAGCACAGGAGATACCTTTACGACACCGGTACTAAACAGCTCAAAAACCTACTATGCCACAGCTTCACCAATAGGCTGCGCAACATCAGATAGAAAAGCGGTAGTAATAACAGTATACACTTTGCCAATTGCTAATGACCCTCAAGATATTATAGTTTGTGACGATAATGGAGACGGTTTAAATAGCTTTGATTTTGATACAGATATTAGTTCGCAAATTTTAAATGGACAATCCACTACAGACTTTGAAATCTTGTATTTCAATAATCAAATAGACGCTGAAGCAAATATTCCTGATACAAATTTACCCAATCCACATAATGTAAATGCAGGAAGTTCACAAACCATATTCGCTCGAATTCATAATAAAAACGAAAACACTTGTTTTGATGTTGTAGATTTTAACATAACAGTAACCCGTTTACCTGTTCCAGAAACTCCTTCGGATTATGCTTTTTGTGACAATATCTCTGTAGGTTCAGATACAGACGGATTTGTAAATGATTTCATCTTAGAAAGTAAAGATGTAGAAATATTGGGAACTTTAGATCCTAATCAATACAACGTCTCATATCATACCTCTAAAAACGGTGCACAAACAAATGCTTCTTTAGATGTAATAGATAAAACATCTAATTATAAAAATACAACTGTAAATGCGCAACCAATATATGTACGTTTAGAAAATGTAGATAACACAGCTTGTTTTGATGCTTCTAAAGCGTTTAATATAATTGTAAATAAATTACCCATAGTAGCTAATTTTGCAAAATTAATGCAATGTGATGATGATTTAGATAGAGTTTCTACTGTAAATTTAACAGAAGCAGAAATTAGTGTTTCTACAAATTATCTAAATGAAACATTTACCTATTTTGAAACTCAAGCAGATGCTATTCTTGGAACGCCTCAAGTAATAGATAAATTACGCTACCCGGTAAACAGAACAGCAACCGCATGGGTAAGAACAATTTCTTCAGAAAACTGTTATAGAATTTCTAAAATAAACTTAGAAGTAGAAGCAGCTGCAGATGTAGATTATTATAAAAATTTTCCAAGCGTATGTGATGACTTTCTTCAGGAAGACGGTACTGATGGAACTTTAAATAGCGATACAGACGGCATTACTAATTTCGATTTTAGTCAAGCTAATACTGATATTTTAGTATTTTTCCCACCAGCTTTACAACCCGATTTAGAAATTTCATTTTTTGAAACAAAAGAAGATAGAACTGCAGTAATCAATGCAATAGCAGATATTTCAAATTATAGAAATATAGGATACCCATCGAATGTAACCAAACAAACTATTTATTTTAAAATTACCAATAAAAATAATAACAATTGCAACGGTTCTGGAGAATTATATCTCAAAACAGACCCTGTGCCAATTGCAAACCAACCAGCAGATATAGAATTATGTGATTCTACCAATGATGGTGATGGTTCAAACGGCATTGCACAAAGCTTTGACTTGGAAAGTCAAACACCAATAATCTTAGGTACTCAGAATAGTGCAGATTATAAAGTAACTTATCACCTTTCTAAAACAGATGCTAACTCTGGTAATAATCCACAATCTTCCCTCTTCACAAATACAATTAGAGATTTACAAACAATATACGTAAGGGTTACAGATAATAAAACGAGTTGTTTTACAGATCATAATTCATTTAATGTAATTGTAAATCCGATACCAATTGCTAATTTTGTGACAGATATAGAAATCTGTGATGATAACAGCGATGGCTCTGCTAGAAATGGGTTTTCACAATCCATTAATTTACAGGGACAAACAGACGAAATTTTAGGAACTCAAGACCCTACAATCTATAGTGTAACCTATCACCATTCTCTTCTGGAGGCTCAAAATGGTAGTAATGTATTGAGTACTCCTTATTCTAATGCAATTCCTTATAAAGAAACCATTTATATAAGAATCTACAATTCGTTAACAATGTGTGTTAACGATATCTCTAACTTTCAGGTAATTGTAAACCCAGAACCTACCTTTACAACAGTTTCTAATCTCTCTTATTGTGATAATGATCTAGATGGAGATGATGCAAATGGAATTATTCAAAATATAGATTTAGAAAGTCAAATTCCTATCCTTCTAGGAGCTACTCAAGATCCTGACGATTACATTGTTACTTTTCATATTTCGCAAGCAGATGCAGACTCTGGAAACCTACCAATTACATCACCCTATACAAATACTACTCCAACAGAAACTATTTTTGTGCGCATTCAAAACAAAGCAACTTTATGTATAAATGATGAAGCAACTTTTGATATAATTGTAAATTATTTGCCAAATTTCATGGTAACTTCTCCTCAAATTCTATGCTTAAACGATACTCCTAAAAATATCTCTATAGAAAATCCTGAAGCTATTTATAATTATGTCTGGAAAGATGCTAGTGGAAATGAAATTAGTACCGAAGATAATTTAAACATTACTACCGGAGGAAGCTATACTGTAACGGCAACAACCACCGACGGAACTAATTGCAGTAGCACAGAAACA
>JBLHGY010000154.1:0-4611 GCA_047616665.1 Polaribacter sp. | reverse complement strand
GAAGGATGTTGTTCAATTGCAAATTCAATTTTTGTAACAATATCTGCAATATCTTCATTTTCATAATCTATATCTAATGGTTCTTTAATTACCATAGACTGTAACACGTTTCTTTTTTTAATACTTAACCCTTTTTTATCAAAAGAACGTCTAAAGCCATCTATAACTATGGGAACTACAATAGGTTTACAGGTTTTTATAATATGAGCTGTTCCTCTTCTAATAGGTTTAAAAGGTGTAGTTGTGCCTTGTGGGAACGTAATTACCCAACCATCTTTAATAGCTTTACCAATATTAGAAATATCAGAGTTTTTTACTTGTCGCTTTACATCCTTTCCATCACTTCGCCACGTTCTATCTATAGAAACGGAACCAGCATATGCAAATAATTTAGGCAGCAAACCAGACTTCATAGTTTCTCCCGCAGCAACAAAATAAACATTTAATTTTGGATGCCAAATGTATCCAACATTTTTAATACTATCATCTCTGCCCTTTAAGGCAGCATTAAACACGTGAAACATCGCTGCCACATCCGCAAAATAAGTTTGATGATTTGAAATAAATAAGACATTACTATCTGGTAAGTTTCTTAAAATATCAGATCCTTCTATTTGTAAACTATTAAATTTACGATAGCGACTGTGCGATATCAATCCGAAAATTCTAATCATCAATTTTTTTAGAAATAAAATATGACCAAAAGGATTTCTTTTTATGAATGGCATTGTTCGTTAGGTTTACAAGGTTGGTTCACTACAAATTTACGAAACAAATCATAAATTTGATCACTTTAAAAGTTCTTTAATTTCTGAAAGCATCATAGCTGTTGCACCCCAAACTACGTAACCATTTAATTTAAAGCATGGTACATCGACATTAACCATGTAAGAAGTAGTTAAATTCACTTTAGACAAAGACCTTTCATCCAATAAATCTTCTAATAAAACCTCAATAGTGTTTTCAACTTCATAATTAATGCTAAATTTTGGTTTTTCTGATACAACGGCTAAAAAAGGAGTTGCTAAAAAATTACTTGGTGGAATATAAACTGGTGTTATTTCTTTAAAAACTGCTGTAGGCTTAATATGCAATCCAACTTCTTCTGCTGCTTCTCTTAGCGCAGTTGCCTGCATATTTAAATCTGATGCATCAACTTTGCCCCCTGGAAAGCTTATTTGAGCAGAATGGGTTCCTTTGTAACTGGCCCTTTCTGTAAGCAAAAAAGTTGTTTCATTATTTTCATTCGGATAAAAAAGTACCAAAACCGCGGCTAGTCTTGGATTACTTGCCTTTATTTTGTCCACATTATATTTTAAACGTAATTCTGGTGCTAATTTAAATTGTGCCTCTAAACCCCCTGCGGTCTTTGTTATATATATTGGTATTTTATTTTTAAAATGATTAAATTTCAATGGTAATTAGTATTTTTAGCTAAATTATAGAATTCTTTATAAACTGAATTTTTTTGAGAAGAAATTTTCTTAATTGTTATCTATGAAACATACCTACAAAAAGTTAGTTTTTAGTATTGTATTAGATCTTTTTGGTTTTATACCAATTCCATTAATAAGTATACTTTGGGCACCTTTAGCTGGTTATATAATGACTAAAATGTACAAAGGAAGAAGGGGTAAAATTGCCGGTATTATTTCTTTTATAGAAGAGTTATTACCAATAGATATCATCCCAACCTTTACTATTATGTGGATTTACACCTATATCATAAACCGTAAAAATAAAGATGTGCTTAACAATTAATATTACTGCTTAAATAAAAATCCCAAACCTATTCTACTTAAAAACTTTTTTTCAAATGCCCAGAAAAATTTTAATTGTCCAAAAAACCAACCAACAATTGGTAAAGTTAATTGGTAGATAGGAAAGATTAATAAAAATCTTAATGGATAATATATAAATCCTGAAACGGTCTCAGGATTTAATCCTAAAAAGATCGTAACAGGTTTCGCAATCCACGTAGCGAAAGACCCATTAATTGCAAAAACAATAAAAATGGCTAGTACCGCCCAATTGCTTTCAATACCCCAGCGTTGTTTTAGTTTTTCCATAAAAAATCTAAGCTTCTTTTTCTGATTTTCTTAACATTAACCAAATTCCTATAAGTACTAAAGGAATACTTAAAACTTGCCCTGTGTTTAAAGGACTAAAAAACCATTCTTGCCCCCTTTTTTGAACTTGTGGTTCTTTAATAAATTCTATAAAGAAACGCAGAGACCATAAAACAGACATAAATAATCCAAAAAGATAACCAACTTGATGTTTTTTATTTGTTTTCGAATACAAAAACCACATTACTAAAAACAATGCTAAATAACTAATAGCTTCGTATAATTGTGTTGGGTGTCTTGCAACCGTTTCTCCTGCAGCTTTAAAAATTACCCCAAAACTAGAACCTGTTTCTTTTCCATAAATTTCTGAATTAAAAAAGTTACCGAAACGGATGAAAAATCCAGCTAAAGCAACTACTATAGCAAGTCTATCTAAAATAAACAACCATGGTTTTTGTAAATGTTTTTTAGCATAAAAATACAAAGCTAGAGGAATACCTATGGCAGCACCATGACTTGCAAATCCAGTAAAACCAGTAAACTTCCATCCCTTTATAAATCCTAAAATAGTACTATTTGCACTTTCTTTTATGGGTAGAAATATTTCTAGTAAGTGGTTCTGATAATAATCCCAACTGTAAAAGAAAACATCTCCTAAACGCATTCCTAAAAGCATAGAAAGAAAAACATACATAAATAAAGGATCTACTTTTTCTACAGGAATATTATCTGTAATATAGATTTTTTTCATGATGCGCAGACCTAATAAAAAGGCCGTAACAAACATTAAACTGTACCAACGAATTACGAAAAAACCTAAATCAATTCCAATCGAAGGATTCCATTCTATTGCTAAAAAACTCATATACTATTATTTTATTTTAATTTTCTATATTTTCTGGTACTGGATCATAACCACTTCCTCCCCAAGGATGACAGCTAAATATTCTTTTCAAAGCCAACCAACCTCCTGAAAATAGACCATGTTTTTGCAAGGCTTGAATGGTATAATGAGAACATGTTGGGTTGTACCTGCATGTTGCTGGTGTAAATGGTGATATTGCAACTTGATAAAACCGAACTAATAAAATAAATGGATATGAAAGAATTTTTCTCAAATTACATATTAGTTTACCGAAAATGTTGTGCCCTCTTTACCATCCTTTAATTGTATCCCTAAGACAATTAACTCATCTCTAATCTGATCTGATAACGCCCAATCTTTATTTTCTCTTGCTTCTTTTCTTAATTTTATTAAAAGTTCCACTACTCCATTTATCTTTTCTGAATTGTCTTGAGAATTTTCATTGGTTAAACCTAAAATATCAAAAACAAAACCATTTAATGCTTTTTTAAACGCGAATAGATCTGATGCAGTTAAACTTGCATTCTGCTCTTTTATATGATTGATAACTTTTACTGCTTCGAATAAATTTGCAATTAATATAGGCGTATTAAAATCGTCATTCATTGCATCGTAGCAAGAATTTTCCCATTCTTGTACATTAAAAGTTGATATTTTCCCTGCTGCTATCTTATCTAAGAAATTAACAGCTTCCATTAACTTAGTATGCCCTTTTTCTGATGCCTCTAAAGCTTCCCCAGAAAAATCTAAAATACTTCTGTAATTAGCTTGTAAATTAAAAAAACGAACAACACTTGCTGCAAATGCCTTTGGTAAAATATCATTTTCTCCAGATAAAATCTCATTTGGTAAAATAAAATTTCCTGTAGATTTTGCCATTTTCTGGCTATTTAACAAGAGCATATTTGTGTGCATCCAATAATTAACGGGTGTTTTACCACTGCACGTTTTAGATTGTGCTATTTCACATTCATGATGTGGAAATTTTAAATCCATTCCACCACCGTGAATATCAAATTGTTCTCCTAAATATTTTGTACTCATTACAGAACATTCTAAATGCCAACCAGGAAATCCATCGCTCCAAGGAGAAGGCCATCTCATTATATGACGTTCATCTGCTTTTTTCCAAAGAGCAAAATCTTGCGGATTTTTCTTATCTGATTGTCCGTCTAAAGCTCTTGTATTGTGAATTAAATCTTCTACTTTTCTACCAGAAAGAATGCCGTAATCTTCCTTTTTATTATATTCTAAAACATCAAAATATACAGAACCATTTACCTCATATGCAAAACCTTTTGCTATGATTTCTTTAATCATTTCTATTTGTTCTACAATATGCCCTGTTGCTGTTGGCTCTATACTTGGTGGTAAAAAATTGTAGTTTTTAAGCACATTATGAAAATCTACAGTATATCGCTGCACTACTTCCATTGGTTCTATCTTCTCAATACGTGCTTTTTTAGCAATTCTATCTTCACCCTCATCTGCATCATTTTCTAAATGGCCAGCATCTGTAATATTGCGCACGTACCGTACTTTATACCCCAAATGTAATAAGTATCTGTATACGATATCAAAGAACATAAAAGTTCTTACGTTGCCTAAATGTGCGTTGCTATATACCGTAGGGCCGCAGACATACATGCCTACGTAACCTTCTGTTATAGATTTAAA
>JBLHGY010000153.1:0-4630 GCA_047616665.1 Polaribacter sp. | reverse complement strand
CCATAGCAATTGTAGACATTATGACAAGTAAAGACTTGGTAACTGCTGCTGTTGGAACTTCTTTAAATGATGCAGAGAAAATATTACAAAATTACAAAATAGAAAAATTGTTAATCGTAGATGATGCGTACATTTTAAAAGGATTAATCACGTTTAGAGATATTACAAAAGTTACTCAGAAACCAATTGCGAACAAAGATTCTTTTGGTAGATTAAGAGTTGCTGCTGCGCTAGGTGTTACGAATGATGCTGTAGAAAGAGCAGAAGCGCTTGTAAAAGCGGGTGTAGATGCGGTAATTATAGATACAGCCCATGGTCATACAAAAGGTGTGGTGATGGTTTTAAAACAAGTAAAAGCAAAATTTCCAAATTTAGATGTGGTTGTTGGAAATATTGCAACAGGTGCTGCCGCTAAATATTTAGTAGAAGCAGGGGCAGATGCTGTAAAAGTAGGTATCGGTCCTGGTTCTATCTGTACAACTAGAATTATCGCTGGAGTTGGGTTTCCTCAATTCTCTGCGGTTTTAGAAGTTGCTGCGGCTATTAAGGGTAGTGGAGTTCCTGTAATTGCAGATGGCGGAATTCGGTATACAGGTGATATTCCGAAGGCAATTGCTGCAGGTGCAGATTGTGTAATGCTAGGTTCTTTATTAGCAGGTACAAAAGAATCTCCTGGAGAAATGATCATTTACGAAGGAAGAAAGTTTAAATCTTATAGAGGTATGGGTTCTGTAGAAGCAATGAAGCAAGGTTCTAAAGACCGTTACTTTCAAGATGTAGAAGCAGATATTAAAAAGTTAGTTCCTGAAGGAATTGTAGGTAGAGTTCCTTATAAAGGAGATTTAGATGAAAGCATTCACCAGTTTGTTGGTGGTTTGCGTGCAGGAATGGGATATTGTGGAGCTAAAGATATCGAAACATTAAAAGAAACTGGAAAATTTGTTAGAATTACTGCCAGTGGAATCAATGAAAGTCATCCTCATGATGTTCATATTACGAAAGAATCTCCTAATTATAGTAGAAGATAAAAATTAGAAAAATTATAAATATTTTAAAAGCTCAAGATTTAGTTCTTGAGCTTTTTTTGTTTTAACATTTTTTAGAAATTTTACTTTGTTTATAAAAACAAATACTAATAGTTATAATAATCCTGTTAAATACACAGAAAACTCATTGCTTAGTGGTTATATTCCTTAGGATAATGCAGAACTGTTACTAATTTCTGTAACAAAACTTCTAATAACGAGTCTTAGTTATATAACTAAGTAATCATAGATGAGTTTCTTTAGAGTTTTATTTGCTATAGTATTTCCGCCAATTGCAGTAATTGATAAAGGTTGTGGTTCTGTGCTTATTATTTTTTTATTGACACTTTGTGGCTGGATTCCTGGAGTTATAGGTGCTTTGGTGATTTTGAATAATCCTAAAAGTTAGTTAAGGTTGCTATTGCTAAATACTAAGGAATTAGCTTTTATAATAACCAAGAACTACGTTATCTGTTCTCCGTTTTTAACCGCTTTAGAAGCTTGCAATAAAATAACCTTTCCTTGGGTATTATAAATACCTAAAATTAAGACTTCACTCATGAAATTTGCAATCTGTCTAGGTTTAAAGTTTACAATTGCAGAAACTTGTTTGTGCACTAGCTCTTCTTTTGAGTATAAGTCTGTAATTTGAGCACTTGTTTTTTTAATTCCTAGTGCACCAAAATCTATTTTTAATTGATAAGCAGGTTTTTTAGCTTTTAGAAAATCGTTTACTTCGATTACTGTTCCTATTCTAATATCCACTTTTAGAAAATCTTCAAAGGTAATTTCTTCTTTCATTCTATTTTTTCTTGTTGCCTAATTTCTGAATAACCCATAGAGGACCAATCAATAAAAACTGTAAATCTTTAATAAAAGAAGGTTTTATACCCTCAATTTTATGTCCCCAGAATTGACCAATCCAACCTAAAACAAAAATGGTTATAGATGCATACAATAGGTTTGTATTAGTACTCAACCAATAATTTCCGATAATACACAGTAGCATTACAAACAGCATTTCTATAAAATACCAGAAACCTAAACGCAGGTAAAAAAATGAGATAATAATTCCAACAACGGCTGCCCAATTTTCTACTAACGGATTGTACAAACCAAAGGTGCGTTCTAAAAAAGTAGTTGGTATGCTCATTAAGAGCCCAATTACACTAAAGAAAATTACCGGAACACATATATAATGTACTAGTTGATTTGTTTCATTTTGATGGCTAATGGCGTACTCATTAAACCATTCTTGTGCAGTTTTCATATGGCTAAAAATTATGTTTTAAAGATATGAGTATTTTAATACATATAAAAATTAAAAAATTTGAAGCCCAAAATGTTTATATCCGGGGGTTCAGCCTAGTTTATTTTTTACTAATTTTCTGCAACATTCTTAAAGAATTACGGTTTTCTGGATTTATAGATAATGCTTTATGATAGTTTACAAGGGCGTTTGTGGTGTCTTTTAACTTTAAATAGGCATCTGCTAAACTATCATAGGTTTTAGAACTTTTAGGGTATAAAACGATATTTATTTTAAATATTTCAATGGCCTTTTTTAAATGGTTGTTGTTTAGGTAATTGTAACCAGTTACGTTTAAAACACTTTGTGTAATCGCAGGGTTTAATGAATCTATTTTCTGAATCTTTACAAAAGCAATTTTAGCATTCTTATAATCTTCAGCTTCAAAATATTCTGTGGGTGTTTTTTCGCCGATATTCATTTTTTTAAAGTGATATTTGATCCCTTTATGCGCTGTTTTTACAGCCAATTCGATGTGCGTTGTTGGTGTCGAAATAAAGATAATTTTTTCGTTTAGTGCTTTCATATAGAAAACACTGTCATTCACTTTTAAAGGTTGAATGCCTTCTTTACCACGCCATTTTATAAGCAATACTTTTTCTTTAAAATAGACTTCTAAAACTTCATTGGCATTAAATAAATAGCGTCCAGTTGAATTTGAAATAAAGGTTTCTTCATTTTTAGAAGAGGAGCAGCTTAGGCAACATAAAAGTAAAAAGCAAAGTAATACATAGTTTTTCATAACATTTGTTTGGGTAGCTTGTCTTTTTAAGACGATCTATTTACTGATTTTGTTACACTCTTTGGCAACTAAAATAAATGATTTCTAAAAAAATTGAGTTCATTCGATATAAAAAAAATCACTCAGACATTTTATAGGAATGATAAACTGCAGCGGTCTCTTTCTTTATCTCTCGAAATAACTGCTATTATTTAAAGTTTAATTTATTAAAGCATTTTTAATTAATTGCAATGAACAAAGCAATCTATTTATTCTTAATACGTGTTATTTAAACAAATAGATTGCCTTGATTTTGTAAATGGACCTCTTTACATTTGTATTAAATACTCTCAACAAAGTTTAAAAACACCTTTTTATGCAGGTCTAAATCTAAATCTGCAGAAAGAGAAGCTCGCACAATATAATCTTTGTCGCCTTCTTTGGTAGTTCCTTGTGTAGAGGTTGCAGGAATTGTCCAATAGCAGCCTTGTAACTGTCCGTAACTTACACAGAACTTACTTTCATTAGGTATCTCTGTGATCATTAAGTTGATTAACTTTAAATTCAACGCACGTTTATACATTTCTTTTTCTTCATCCGTAGCTCCTTTGGTAGGAAGGTCTAATGAAAAAACAGAAGGCGTAAACCCCTGTTGTGCCAATTCTTCAGAGACAAAATTAATTTTTGCTGTCGGTAAAGTTTTGTTAATAAAACTAACAAAGGCACGTGTATTTATATAAGCATCTTCAATTCTCTGATTCATAGAAGGCAATTGCTTTGCTAATATTTCCATTTGAAGGTTTGTAGCTTCATTGTCGCAGAGTTTTAAATGAAGCTCTATTTTTTCCATTAAATTTTCTGTTTTTATATTTCCTACACAATAACCGGCAGTACATTGCCCGCCACTAGGAAATTTAGAGCCACTAGCGTAAGAAATAGCGCTAACAGATGATAATATTGCGTTTTTTCCCAAGAAATGTACATTCGGACAAAAAGTTTGGTCTAAAATAAAAACAGGATCAATGGCACTAACTCCGCCAGCAGTTGTACGTTCTTTACTCAAAACTTCTTGTAGTTTTATAAGGTTTGGTACTTCAACTCTAGGATTTGTAGGAATTTCTGCAATAATATAAGGCACGCTATCTTCTTTGGCAATTTTAGTTAAAACAGTGTCGATACTTTGCACCATATCATTATCGCCATCTACAGGCAAATCTACTACTTCAACCATCTCTAAACAAGCAGCAACACGCCTTGCTTGGTCATTTGTACCTCCATAACAATTTGGCGGAACAATAATTTTAATTTCTTTTCCTGGGTGTTCTTCTATGGCATCATGAATTAAGCCCATCATAATAGCATATTGAATAGACAAACCGCTGGAGGCAACCAAAGGTTTGGTTGTAGTGCCATTAATTTTTTTAATGGAATTTAAAACATTTATTTTATTTGCTTTAAAATCGTTTTCAGGATGCACAATAGGCCTTGCTGTTAGTAACGATTTTAATGCAGCAAGAGCGTTTACTGGCGTCATTGCAATGGTTTCTCTTCTTCTTACATGCTGAATATCTGAAA